>CAYXJH010000220.1:0-5878 GCA_964465415.1 uncultured Gemmatimonadaceae bacterium | reverse complement strand
CCATGCTCCCCACGGCGGCGGACCGCAGCCCCGCTCCGCGCTGCATCGTCCCCTGGTCCACTGGCCGTTCCCTCGTGCGCGTTTCTACTTGAGAATGAATCTCAAACATTCACGACCCGGCAGCCCGGTGTCAAGCCGAGGGGGTCAGAGGCCGTCCCGCAGGGCGCTCCACGCCACCAGGGCGGCCAGCGTTCACGTGGCAAGCGGCTTGCTCCACTGCCGGCAGAAGGGGGTCGCGCGGACCGATACGGGTTCAGCGCGCGGGCGCGGGACGGGCAAACTTGGAGGGAAGTTGATCGACGGGAGCCGGACCATGGTGGGCGCGTTGATCGCAGCGGTCCTGGGGACGAGTGCCTTGGCGGCTGCCGTGACACACGCGGCGCCCGCTGGAACCGCGGGGGCGCGCGACCCCGACGCGGTGGTCACCGGCGCTGCGCTGCGAACGAGCGTGTCCGAGCTGGTGGACCATCCGGCACGAGCGAACGAGGCGTGGAGCCTCCTGGCGGTCTCCCTGGACCGGGGCGACACGCTGTTCGCCCGCAATCCTCATCACAGGCTGGCGCCCGCCTCCAACATGAAGCTCTTCACGACCGCGGCCGCGCTGGAGGTGCTCGGCGCAGACCATCGGTTCTCGACGTACCTCATCGCGGACGGCCCCATCCGGAATGGCGTGCTGAAGGGCAACCTGATTATCTACGGCACGGGCGATCCGGGGCTGGGCACGAGGTTCGCCGAGCAGCCGGCCCCCGCGCTGGAGGCGTTGGCGGACTCCCTCGTACTGCTGGGCGTGCGGGAGATCCGGGGCGCGATCATCGGCGACGGGTCCTTCTTCTCTGGCCCGTCGACGGGCGAGGGTTGGCGCCAGGAAGTCATGAACGCCTGGTTTGCCAGCCCTGCGGGGGCCCTGACGGTCCATGAGAACCTGGTCCGCGTCCGCGTGTCGCCTGGCGCTGCGGGGCAGCCGCCTGCTTTGGACTTCACGCCGGGCGGAGCCGGCATTGCCGTTATCAACGAGGCGATCAGCGGCAGCGGCGGCCGCGCGAGGGTCGTCCGGTCCTCGTACGAGGGGCCGATCCTCGTGACGGGGCAGGTCGGGGGCGCGTCGACCCACGACGCCATCGTAGGCGATCCGGCCATGTATGCGGCCGCGCTGTTCCGGGACGTGCTCATGGACCGGGAGATCGCGATCCGGGGCGGCGTCCGCGCCATCGAGGACGGAGACACCTCGCCCATCACGGGACGGCTCGTATTCGCCCCGATGCTCGAGCCGGGGCTCGAGATCCGCGTGATCGCGGAGCACACATCGGGCCCGCTCCAGGAGGTGCTGGATGCGATCAACCAGCAGAGCCAGAACTTCTTCTCGGAGCAGGTGCTGCGGACGATCGGGCGGGCGGCGACCGGCGTGGGCAGCGCGGAGGCGGGGGCGTACGCGGTGAGGCAGGTCCTGGAGCGGGCCGGCGTGGACGTCTCCCGGGTCCACATCGCGGATGGGTGTGGGCTGTCGCCGCTCAATGAGGCGAGCGCCGGCGACTTCATCGCGTTGCTGGCGTACATGCGCGAGAGTCCGCACGCCGAAGTCTTCATGGCATCGCTGCCGGTGGCGGGCGAGTCGCGCCGGTTCCGGCGGATGGGCGGCACGCCGGCGGCTGGCAACCTGAGGGCCAAGACCGGGACGATCACCCGGGTCTCCGCCCTATCGGGCTACGTGACGTCGGCCAGTGGCGAGACCATCGCGTTCTCGATCATCGGCAACAATCTGGGCTCGGTGGCGCAGGGGAAGCACATCGAGAATACGATCGGGGCCCAGCTCGCCGCGTTCGACCGGACCTCGACCGTCGTGGACCTCACCGAGGTGGCGGCGGGCAGCGAGTAGGCGACTATGGTCACGGCACTGCCAGTCCCGTCCGCGCGATCCACTCCGCAACGTCCCGGATCACCGCCTCCGCAACCTTCCTTTGCTCGGCCATGTACTGCTCCGGCGTGGACGGCCCCTCTCCGGCCATGAATAGGTGGTCGAGCGCGGGGTAACTCTGGAACGTGACATCGTCCCGGCCCGCCAGCGCGTCCTGCCAGATCCGGAAGTCGGCCAGGGTGACCTGGTAGTCCCGTTCGCCCTGGAGCACCAGCATCGGCGCGCCGAGCCGTGTCGCGACATCTACGGCGCCCACATCGTCCAGCTCCCGGATGTAGCGGACGGGCATCCCGAGGACCCGGGCCGTGTCCGGCAGCGCGCCCTCCTCGAAGCGGTCGAGCTGTGCCAGGATCTCCCGTACCTGGTCCCGAGCCTCGTCCGTGGTCGCCTGGTAGCCCGCCAGGTACTCGATCTGCTCCCTGACGGTGCTGGCCAGCGGCCGTGCCATGCCCGCCAGCAGGATCGCGCCGGCCACGGCGCCGTCCCGCTCGGCGATCAACGGAGCCAGCGTAGCGCCCAGCGAATGGCCGAGGACGAAGACACGGTGCGGGTCGACGCCCTCGACGTCCCGGAGCAGGGCCAACGCCGCCAGCGCGTCGTCCACGACCTCGTCAGCGAGCGTCATGTCCAGCGGGTCCATGCGGTGACCGTGTGCACGGGTCCGCTTGTCGTAGCGGAGCACGGCGATCCCGTTCGAGGCGAGGCCCCAGGCCAGGTCACGGAACGGGCGGTTGGGCCCGATCGTCTCGTCACGATCGTTCGGCCCGGATCCGTGAACGAGCGCGACCGCGGGGAACGGGCCGTCACCCCGTGGGAGGCTCAGGGTCGCGCCGAGCTCCCACCCCTCGTCGCCCACCGTGACCTCCCGCTCCGTGAACGCCAGCGTATCCGCGTAGGCGGGGACCGCATAGGCGACGTCGGCGGCGGGCAGCAGTTGGAGCCCCACCACCCGACCGTCACCATCCAGGGGCACGAGAAGGGTCACGGACTGCCGCTCGAACCGGGCGGAAAGCTCGACAAGCCGGTGCTCGCCCTCCTCCCGCAAGCGGTGTGGCTGGATCTCCACGAGCGGACCGAGCTGGGTTTGCACCTGACCCCACAGGGTCTCCAGTTGCCCCGCCGACATGGGCCCGTCCGCGAGAGCCGGAGCCACCGCGCCGGCCGCGCCGTCGAAGTCGCCGTCGTCCAGTGCCTGCACGAACTCGATGGCGACGAGGGTCCACCGGTCCGCGGTCCCGGGGATCGGAAGGTCCTGCGCCCTGACGCTGCCCGCCACCATGGCGGTCAGGAAGAGAGCGATCGTGGTAGTAACGTGAGGGCGCACGGTGAGCTCCGCAATCGGTGTCGGCGTCCGGCATGATCACCTGATTGTACGCGCCCGGCGCTGGAATCCTTCAATCGGCGCGGAAGCGGTAGCCGAAGCCGCGGACGGTCTCGATCCGGTCGCCGGCCGAGCCGAGCTTGGCGCGCAGCCGCTGGACATGCATGTCCACGGTCCGGGTCTCGATGTCGGCCCGAACGTCCCACGCGGACTCCAGGAGCTGACGGCGGCTCTGCATCCGCCCCTTCCGCTCGACGAAGGCGGCCATGAGACGCCACTCCGTCGGGGTCAGTGTGATCGTCTCGCCATCCACGGAAACCTCGAGGGCGGGCAGGTCGACGACCAACGAGCCCACGCGGAGCACGCGCCCCGTCGGACCGGCAGGCCTGGCCCGTACGCGGCGCAGCACGGCGGCGACCCGGAGGGTCAGCTCCTGGACGTTGAATGGCTTCGTGACATAGTCGTCCGCTCCGAGCTCCAGCCCCTTGATCCGGTCGATCTCATCGCGGCGCGCAGTAAGCACTACGACCGGCACGTCCGCCGTCTCGGGGATCCGGCGGAGGTCCTCCAGGATCTCGTACCCCGACCGTTCCGGCAGCATCAGATCGAGGACCACGAGGTCCGGACGCTCGCTCTCGATCGCGTCCACGGCCTCGGCACCGCTGTTGAGGGTGCGGACGCCGTAGCCTTCGCGGGTCAGGTGGAACGCCACCAGCGCGGCGATGTCGGGCTCGTCCTCGACCACCAGGACCTGCGGCCGACCCGGCGGGGTCATCCGAATCGCCCGGTGATGTAGTCTTCCGTCTGCTGCTCGACGGGCTTGATGAAGAGCTGGTCCGTGACGCCGAACTCGATGAGGCGACCCATGTAGAGGAACGCCGTGTAATCGGACACGCGCGACGCCTGCTGCATGTTGTGCGTGACGATGACCAGCGTGTAATCCTCCTTCAGGTCGTGCATGAGCGCCTCGATCTTGGCCGTGGAGATGGGATCGAGGGCGGAGCACGGCTCGTCGAGCAGGATGACCTCCGGCTCGATGGCGATGGCCCGGGCAATGACCAGGCGTTGCTGCTGGCCGCCGGACAGGTCGACGGCAGGCTTGTCCAGCCGGTCGGCGACCTCGTCCCACAGGGCGGCCTGCCGGAGCGCCCGCTCCACCGCCTCGTCCAGCACGGACCGCTGATTGACGCCCTGGAGCCGGAGCCCGTAGGCCACGTTCTCGTAGATGCTCTTGGGGAACGGGTTCGGCTTCTGGAAGACCATGCCGACGCGGCGGCGGAGCTCGGGCACGTCCACCGCTGGGTCGTAGATGTCCTCGCCGTCCAGCAGGATCTGGCCGTCGTGCGACGCGATGTCGATCAGGTCGTTCATCCGGTTCAGGCAACGGAGCAGCGTGGACTTCCCGCAGCCGCTGGGTCCGATGAACGCCGTGATCCGGTTGGCCGGGATGTCCAGGCTGATGTTGTCCAGCGCGACGGCAGAGCCGTACCGCACGGTCAGCTCGTTGATCGAGAACGTGACCCGCTCCCGGGCGATGTCCAGCGGGTCACCGCCCGCTGGAGGCCGCTCGGTCTCGGGGCGAATGGGGGTCAGGGTCTCTGTGCTCATTGCGTCCATCTCGCTCGATTCGGGGCGAAGGGTGGTTGTCTGCATGGCCATCAGTCGGCCTCCGCGCGGTAGCGTTCCCGGAGCCGGTTCCGGATGGCGATGGCCGTCAGGTTCAGCGTCACGATCACGATGACCAGCGTCAGCGCCGTGGCGTAGACCAGCGGGCGGGCCGCCTCTACGTTCGGGCTCTGGAAACCCACGTCGTAGATGTGGAAGCCCAGGTGCATGAACTTCCGCTCCAGGTGGAGGAACGGGAACGTGCCGTCCACCGGGAGGTTCGGCGCCAGCTTCACCACGCCCACCAGCATGAGGGGCGCGACCTCGCCGGCGGCGCGGGCCACGGCCAGGATCAGGCCGGTCATCATGGCGGGCGCGGCCATGGGGACGACCACCTTCCAGATGGTCTCGCTGCGGGTGGCACCCAGGGCCAGGCTCCCCTCGCGTACGCTGCGTGGGATCCGGGCCAGCCCCTCCTCGGTGGCAACGATGACGACGGGCAGCGTGAGGAGGGCCAGCGTGAGGGACGCCCAGACGAGGCCGGGCGTCCCGAAGGTGGGCGAGGGGAGGGACTCGGGGAAGAAGAGGCGGTCGAGCCCACCGCCTACGAAGTAGACGAAGAACCCGACGCCGAACACGCCGAATACGATGGAGGGGACGCCGGCCAGGTTGTTCACGGAGATGCGGATGAGCTGGACGAAGGGGCCCTGTCGTGCGTACTCCCGGAGGTAGATCGCGGCCAGGATCCCGAACGGCGTTACCGCGATGGACATGAGGAGCACCATGATCACGGTCCCGAAGATCGCCGGGAAGATGCCGCCCTCGGTGTTGGCCTCCCGGGGGTATCCGCTCAGGAAGTCCCAGAAGGTGGCGGCGTAGTGGGCCATCTTCTGACCCACGTGCATGGTGTTGGGCCGGGTCGCCCGGACCACGGTCGCCAACGGGATCTCCACCACCTGGCCCGCCATCGTCTCGGCCGTCACGGCGTCCCGCGCCATGGCCGTGAGCAGCTCCGCGCGCTCGGCCTCGAGCTCGGCGTA
>CAYXJH010000219.1:0-5888 GCA_964465415.1 uncultured Gemmatimonadaceae bacterium | reverse complement strand
GTGCCCGCGCCCGGCGACGAGCCCGAGGGCCGGATGAGCGGTATGGCCGCGCGTCGCGTCCTCGATATTCCCATGGTCGCTGGCGATGAGCAGGATTGCGTCTTCGGGCAACCCGCCCAGGACGCCCGCCAGAAATCGGTCCACCCGCTCGATGGCCGCTACTGCGTCGTCGAACGTGCCGCGGTGGCCGACATGGTCGGTGGTGTAGTGGGCAAAGAGCGTGAGGTCATGACGGGCCACGATACCGGCCAGGTTGGCGCCGGCCTGCTCGGGCTCGACGGCGCGCAGGTTCGTTCGTCGGAGCCGTTCGATCCACCCGTCGTTCGTGATCTCGCTGGCCACGGCGTCCCCCCTCGACAGCTCCGCGGTGTGGCGGTCGAGGACGCCTGCCCCGATGGCGGCGAGCGGAGGACCGGCGCGCAAGGGGCCGAGGAGTCGGCCGGGCACACCGTCCAGACCGTTGGCGACCCGCCGGGTCAGCTCCTCCGGGTAGGCGTTGGCGAACGCTACCCGGAGTCCGGCGGCCCGCGCGCGGGCCAATACGCTGGCGTTCGCAACCAGCGGTCTCAGCGCCGTCGGGACCCAGGGCCCGTGATGCCGACCGAACCGCCGGACCGCATCCTCGCCGGTCAGGAGCGTGGCGTGGCCCGTGCCGCTCTGCGGGGTCCCGGGCACTCCCAAGGACGCGTCCAGCCCCACCAGGCTCGCCCGAGCGCCCCGGTACCCGGCCGCGGGCGCCAACGCGCGGTGCCCGTCCAGGAGGAAGTCGAGCGTCGGCGTGCGAGCGACGACGATGGGATTGGTCTCAGGGTCGTCCGGTCCCAGCCCGACGCCATCGAGGAAGACGAACAGGATTCTCACCAGGAAGGGTTCGCCCGCTGTCAGGGCGCTGTCAAGCCGCGAACCAGGCCGTCGCCCCTTGCACATCGCCGTCACCCTGACCATCTACCATGGGTTGAACCGGCCGCTTCGCCGGGTGTACAGGTCCGCACGCACGTAGAGTCTGAGGAAGGAAACGATAGAGATGGTCGAATTCACGGAGCGCGCCCGCGAGATGGTGTTACGGTTCGCCCAGGCGACGGACGACCCGAAGGTGCGGATCGCCATGCACGGCAGCCCGTTCGCGCCGGAGTACGAGTTCGCGCTGGTGGATGAGGTGCCGTCGGCCGGTGATCGGGTGGTGGCGTTCGAGGGGTTCGAAGTCGTGCTGGATGAGGCGAGCGCGGCCCGGATGGAGGGCGCCATCGTGGACTGGGTAGATGGCGACCGGGGCGCCGGGTTCGAGGTCAGGAACCCGAACGCGAGGAAGCTGGGCGAGGCCGCGCCCGCGGGGGAGCTGGCTGAGCGGGTGCGCCACATCCTGGCCACGAAGGTGAATCCGGCCGTCGCGTCGCACGGCGGCAACATCGCGCTGGTGGACGTGGACGCGCCCGACATCTACCTCGAGCTCGGCGGCGGGTGCCAGGGGTGCGGCATGGCGCGCGTCACCCTCAAGCAGGGGGTCGAGCGCATGCTGCGGGAGTCGATCCCGGAGCTGGGCCAGGTGATCGACGTAACCGACCACGCAGCGGGCGCGAACCCGTACTATTCCGGCTGACCCGCGCACATGAAGCGTCGGGCCGGCTCGCTGGTACAGTGGTTCCGCGAGCAGGGCCTGTTGCGCGGCCCATACCTGTTCGTCGATTACTGGGCCAACGTCCTCGGGCTGGAAGGGATCACGCCCGATGAGCACGTCCGCGACGGGCTCATCGATCCGGCTCTCTTCCGGGTGGGCGTCGATCGGCCGGACCTGGAGGTGCCCAGGCTAAGCTCCTACCTGCTCCTGTTCCTGGCCGGCCCCGTCCTCTTCGCGCTTCGATCGTTTCGCCGGCTCGGCAGGTATCGGCTGCGGTTCGCCAGCGGCCGGGCCCAGGATGTGGTCGAGGCGCTGGAGCGTTATCGGCTCTCGCTGGACCCGGCCGGCCGGGAGCCCGACCCCGCCGGCGATCCGGACCTGCCACCCCGCTGCGACGTCCGGCTCGGCGAGACCGTCATCGCACGCGACGTCCTCGACCCGTACCGCGTCGCCGGGTTCAGCTCCCTCTTCTGGGCGGCCAACAAACTGCCGCTGGCCTCCATGGCCGGGATTCTGGTCATCGGCATCGCAGCACCGGTTCTCGCCACGGCCGGCCTGCTCGAACTGACGGCCCGGTTCTGGATCCCGATCGGCTTTCCCCTGTTGGTCCTGGTCCTCTACTTCGTGTTCCGCGAAATATTGACCGCGATTCTCGGCGGTATCCCCATCCTGCTGGGCACGTACCTCATCGGCGTGCTCCGACCGGTCTCGCCCGCCGACTGGTGGGTGTTCTTCTGGTCCCTGGTGGGCATCTTCGTCCTCTACCTGCTGGTGGACTGGTTCTTCCTGCCGCGCCCCGTGCCGCCCGCGCTCCTGCTGTACACCCGTGAAGGGCAGGGCAATCCGTACATCCACGAAGACGATTCGCCGTGGTGGCTCGATGGCGAGACGTACTGGGTCTGGCGCTACCTGCTCCTCTCGCCCGCCGAGGTCAACAAATTCTGGGAGCGGGACTGGGAGCGCGTCGACCTCTGGATCCGGGCCGATGGCCCTTCCGCCGGCCAGCTCGAATGGGTGGTCACGGACCTCCATTACCGTGAGCTGTGGGTGCCCTACGAGAAGCTGGGCGATCCCGAGACCCTGTCCCGGCATGCCGAGAAGGCGCGCTCGGCGACCCGGGGAGACGAGGCCGGCGTATGGGTGGTGGAGGTGGACGCCGACCTAATCTTCCACACACCCATGCTCCGCGGCGTCTCGTTCCTCCTCGACCGTGGCGACATTCCCGTTCGCGGCATCACTCACGTCGCCCGCTCCCTGTGGAAACGGGTCCGGGAAGACGATGTCGCAGCTCCCATGGCCGCCCTTCACCGCATCCGCCTCGAGCGGGATCTCGACCTGCTGGGCGACATCCCCGAGTTCGTCCTCCGGCGGGCGGAGGAGCGCCTCGTGGAGGAACCCTGGACGTACTGGCGTTATCCGCTCGGCGCGAACCGGCGCCGCGACCCGAGGGTGTACGAGCCCCTGGATGCTTCGCCTCCACCGCCAGCGGCCGATAGGTCCCTCCAGGTCAAGGCGCCGCCCTCACCTTGAGGCCCGCTCCTCCGCGCCGCGCCGGTCCGGCGTAGGGAGCTCGTGCAGGTGGACCTTCAGGCCTTCGGATTCCAGCACGTGCATCGACACGTTGAAGACCGGGATCCCTCCCGGCGTCTCGCCGCGGTAGCTGCCGGAATGGGCGTGGCCATGGAAGACCACGTCGGCACCCAGCGTCTCGATGGGATCGAGCAGTCTCGAGGACCCCAGGAACGGATAGATCTGCTCGGGCTCGCCCCGGAGGGTGTCGGTGATCGGCGAGTAATGAAGCAACACCACTCGTCTCTCCGTCTGGAGCTCACGAAGCCCCCGCTCCAGCTTGAGCGACTCGTCGACCGCACACTGTACGAAGTCCTTCATCAGCTTCTCGCCGAACGGGCCCAGCGCCGCTCGTCCGAATCCGCCCGCGAAGCCTTTCACTCCGGTGAACCCGACCCCTTCGACCTCGGCGGCTTCCCCATCCAGCACCGTGATGCCCGCCTCCCCCAACATCGCCTTCACCTCGTCGCCATGCCCGGTCTCGAAGTCGTGATTCCCGAGGACACAGACGATCGGGACGTTCACGGGGCGGATCTCGTCCAGGAACACCGCGAGCTGCTCCGGCCGGCCGTGGGTCGTCAGGTCGCCGACCAGCGCCAGGACGTCCGCCTCCCGGTTCACGTGGTCGAACAGGTCGGCGAGCGAGCCGCGTGACCGCTCGTCGACGTGGAAGTCCCCCACCGCCGCGACGCGCGTCACTCGCTCACTCATCCCACACCGAGGCGTTCATGATCTCGGCGACGATGGGCTCCGCCTTGACTTGCTCGACCATCGCCTTCCTCGCGTCCGCGAACCCCCATTCGTTCACATCGATGGCGAACGAGAACCGGGAGAGCATCGTGCCCCGGCACAGCGGATCGGTGCTGCCCGGGCCGGAACTGCCGGGCTCCCATTCGCCCGGGCCTGTGGACGCGTCCCGCTCCAGCGCCAGGAGCCTCTCGCGGACGGACCCGGGGATGCGGTCGCGATGACGCGGGTAGACGTAGTCGAAGAAGTGGAGCTGCGAGGCGAGGAGTCGCCAGTTCGGACCGACCCGTTGCTGGAGTCGGTCCCAGTCCAGGTCAACGCCGCGGTGCAGGATGAGGTGGACGACATCGGCCATGTCGAAGCGATGACGCTCGCCAATGAACAGGCGGTGCCAGATCAGCTCTTCCGCTGGTGCCACCCGAACGGGAGTCGCCGCCAGGATGGCCGGCCGGGAATGGCTGTACCACGCTGCGTCGATGAAGCCGATCCCGTTGGCCATACCAAAGATCAGATCGATCTGCGCGTCCTTCAGCGCCTTGGCCAGCCAGTGCGGCTCCTGGAGCACGACCCGGAAGCCCCCTTCTCTCAGCGCTTCGGCGGCGGCCACCACCACCGTGGGCTCCATCAACAGGTCCAGGTCCTTCGTCTCCCGGTAGATGCCGGTGTAGGCATGGATCGCGTAGAGTCCGCTCACCACGTAGGGGATGCCCGCCCGGTTGAGGAGCTCCAGCGCGGATCGATACACGTCCCGCTCACCTTCCGGGATCCAGAACTCGCCATGAGTCAGGGACTTCTGTTCGTCCGCGTTCAACCGGCTCGATTCGGGCGTTATGGCGGGCAACCTGGTCTCCGGGGAATCACCGTCGCCCGGGCCGGGGGTGCAAACCTCGTTCCCGCTCCCCATATTCCATCATGTTCCTGCGCCTACTCGCCCTCTTCATCCTGCTCCCGCTCGTCGAGCTGGCGCTGCTCATCCAGATCGGCCGCTCCATCGGGCTCATCTGGACCCTCGCCCTGGTTATCGTCACCGGCTTCCTCGGCGCGGCACTGGCCCGTCGCCACGGCGTCCGCGCCTGGCTCGCCATCCAGGATGAGTTGCGTGCAGGCCGCGTCCCGGCCGCCGCGCTGGCCGATGGCCTCCTGATCCTCGTCGGCGGACTGGTCCTCCTCACCCCCGGCCTGATCACGGACCTGTTCGGCTTCGCCCTGCTCCTGCCGGTGACCCGGAACGCGTTCAAGAAGCGGCTGCGGGCGCGCTTCGAGCGGGCCGTCCAGACGGGTGAGGCGAACATGACGATCCTGCTTCTCAAGTAGCCCCGAATGGAACGCAAGTTGCTCTTTGGAAGGGTGTAGTGCAGTCAAACCCAACAAGGATGCAAAGACAATGAACAGCAAGAAGCTGCTGACACTTCTGATCGCTCCGCTCTTCGCCGTCGGAATGACCGCGTGCGGGCCGGACCAGACCGCGGACGACGACATCTGGACGGAGGAGGGTCAGCTGCCCGCATATGAGACCGACCGTCCTTACGACGATCCCGCATATGGCGATCCGTACGGCACGCAGCGCGATACGATCATCACCCCGGAGCCGCCGATCGAGCGGCCCGAGGAGGGCGTGACGCCTGACACGCCGCCGGACGCCGACACGCAGCCGCGCTACTAGCGCGCGCTCGTAGCAGTAAGCAGTGGAAGAGCCCCGCCCCCGGCGGGGCTCTTTCGTTGTGCCCCGTACTCGCAGCACATCAGGGCAACGGTGACCGGCCGGTCCTGACGTACGGCAGGGCCCGGTTCACATCCTCCGTCAGGACCAGGTCCGCCCCCCGGCTCAGGAGGGCGGCCGTCCCAGCGGCGACCCCGTACGTCAACGCGTTCCCGACGTCCGTCTCACGATCGAGGCGGAGCAGAAAGGCGGCGAGGAAGGCATCGCCCGCGCCGACGGCACTGCCCCCGTCGACCA
>CAYXJH010000218.1:0-5932 GCA_964465415.1 uncultured Gemmatimonadaceae bacterium | reverse complement strand
GACGCCGCGCGTCGGCTGGGGTGGCCGATCGAGATCGTGCCACCGGTCCAGACGGCCGATTCGCTGGTCTCGGCGCTGGCGCAGGCGGGCGTCGGGGCGGGCAGCCGGGTCCTCTTCCCGGCCAGTGAGATCGCCCGTCCGACCGTTGAGGCCGGCCTCGAGTCGCTCGGGGCGGAGGTGACGCGGGTCACCGCGTACCGGACGTTCACCCTACCGCTGGACCGGGACGGCTGTCGGCGGGCACTCGATGCGGGGAACGTACATGTGATCACCTTCACGAGTCCCTCATCGCTTGAGGGCTTGAGGCGAGGCCTTGGACCGGACCTGTTCGCCCAGGCGGCGGGGCGGGTTACCATGGCGGCCATCGGGCCTACCACAGGCGCCGCGGTACGGGCTGCCGGCGCCGCGCATGTCATCGAAGCGGCGGATCATTCGTTGCCCGGGCTGGTCGAGCGCATCGTCGCCTGGGCTCGCGGCCCATCATCGCGAGGAGAAGCATGAGCTTTCCGATCAGCAGACCCCGCCGCCTGCGCAACGGGGAAACGTGGCGGCGAGCGGTGCGCGAGACCGTGCTGTCACCGGACGACCTGGTCTATCCCCTGTTCGTGGTCGACGGCGAGAACGTGCGGACCCCGGTGGCCAGCATGCCCGGCGTGGAGCAGCTCTCGATCGACGAGGTGGTCCGGGAGGCTCGGGAGGTGGCGGAGCTGGGGATCCCCGCGGTGATCCTGTTCGGTGTTCCGGCCGACGCGGACAAGGATGACCACGGCACGGCTGGCTACGACCCGGAAGGGTTGGTCCCGCGGGCGATCCGGGCCATCAAGCAGGAAGTGCCTGAGCTCCTGGTATGGACGGACGTCTGCCTGTGCGAGTACACGTCGCATGGCCACTGCGGACTCCTCGATGCCAGCGGCCAGGTCCTGAACGACGAGACGCTGGTGCTGCTCGCCCGGGCCGCCGTGACCTATGCGGAGGCCGGGGCCGACGCGGTGGCGCCGAGCGACATGATGGACGGGCGCGTGGGCGCCATCCGGGAGGCGCTGGACGAGGCCGAGCTCGGGAACGTGCCGATCGTGGCGTACGCGGCCAAGTACGCGTCCGCCTACTACGGGCCGTTCCGCGACGCTGCGCACTCCACCCCGGCGTTCGGTGACCGCCGGGGCTACCAGATGGATCCGGCGAACGTGGAAGAGGCCTTGCGTGAGGTCGAGCTGGACATCGGCGAAGGCGCGGACGTGGTCATGGTGAAGCCGGCGGGCCCGTACCTGGACGTGATCCAACGGGTCAAGGCCGCGTTCGGGATGCCCACGGCGGCGTACCAGGTGTCGGGCGAGTTCGCCCTGATCAAGGCCGCGGGAGAGAAGGGCTGGATCGACGAGCAGCGGGTCATGATGGAGAGCCTGGTGGGCATCAAGCGCGCGGGCGCGGACCTGATCCTCACCTATTTCGCGAAGGATGCAGCGCGACAGCTGCGCGGGGAGGGGCGTTGAAGACGGAACGGAGCGAGTCGTTGTTCGGACGGGCCCGGCAGGTCACGCCGGGGGGTGTCAACAGTCCGGTCCGGGCGTTCGGGTCGGTGGGCGGCTCGCCCCGGTTCATTGAGAGCGCCTCGGGAGCGCGGCTGCGCGATTCCGATGGGAACGAGTACCTCGACTACGTGGGCTCGTGGGGCCCCATGATTCTGGGCCACGACCATCCGGAGGTCCGCGATGCCCTGGCCGCGGCGCTGCGCAACGGAACCTCGTTCGGCGCGCCCTCGCCCGGCGAGGTGGAGCTGGCGGAGCTGGTGGTGGACATGGTCCCGTCCGTGGACCTGGTCCGATTCGTCAACTCCGGGACGGAGGCCACCATGAGCGCGCTCCGGTTGGCCCGCGCCGCCACGGGCAGGGACCGGGTCATCAAGTTCCGGGGCGGGTACCATGGCCATGCCGACGCGTTCCTGGTGGAGGCGGGGTCGGGGGCCGCCACGCTGGGCGTCCCTTCCAGCCCGGGCGTCACGGAGGGTGCGGCCCGGGACACGCTCGTGGCCGAGTACAACGAAGTGGAGTCGGTGCGGGCGCAGCTGGAGGACAACGCCGGGAAGGTCGCCGCGATCATCGTGGAGCCGGTGGCGGGCAACATGGGCTGCGTCCCGCCGCGGGCCGGCTTCCTGGAAGCGCTACGCGGGCTCTGCGATGAGCACGGGGCCCTGCTGATCTTCGACGAGGTCATGACCGGGTTCCGGTTGGCGGCGGGTGGGGCGCAAGCGGTGTACGGCGTGGTCCCCGACCTGACGACCCTGGGCAAGGTCATCGGCGGCGGGCTCCCGGTGGGCGCGTTCGGCGGGCGGGCGTCGCTCATGCGGCAGGTCGCGCCGGAAGGCCCGGTCTACCAGGCGGGCACGCTTTCGGGCAACCCCTTGGCCATGGCGGCGGGTCTGGCCACACTGCGTCATCTGCGGGCGAACCCGGGCGTGTACGAAACGCTCGAGGGACTGGGGTCGAGGCTGGAGGCCGGGTTCCGGCGCCTGCTGGAGGAGCGCAGGGACGTGCTGTCCTGGAACCGGGTCGGCTCCATGGCGACCCTCTTCTTCTCCGCCGGCCCGATCACCGGCTGGGAGAGCGCGTCCCGGGCCGACCGGGACCGCTTCGCGAAGTACTTCCAGGGCATGCTGCGGCGGGGCATCTACCTGCCACCCAGCCCGTTCGAGGCCGCGTTCCTGTCGACGGCACACACCGAGACGGATATCGATCAGACGGTGGACGCGGCGGCCGGCGTGCTGGACGAGGTGTTCGCGTGAGCGCGGACCGGGTTGCCACCGACCTTCCGTTCCTAGCAGCCTGCAGAGGCGAGCCGGCGGCCCACACTCCGATCTGGGTCATGCGCCAGGCTGGCCGCTACTTGCCCGAATACCGGAAGGTACGGGAGCAGGTGGACTTCCTGACGCTCACCAAGTCACCGGAGCTGGCCGCGGAGGTCACGCTCCAGCCGATCCGGCGGTTCGGCATGGACGCCGCCATCCTGTTCAGCGACATCATGACACCGCTGGAGGGGATGGGGATCGAGCTGGAGTTCGATCCGGGCCCGGTCATCGGCAATCCCGTCCGGTCCGCCGCCGACGTGGACGCGTTGCGGGTGGGCGACCCGGAGGATTCGGTCCCCTTCGTCATGGAGACGATCCGCATCCTCCGGCGGGAGCTGCCGGAATCGGCCCCGCTCATCGGGTTCGCCGGCGCGCCGTTCACCACCTACTGCTACGCGGTCCAGGGCGGCGGCTCGAAGACCTTCGCGGAGGCGAAGGCGTTCCTGTTCTCCGAGCCCGAGGCGGCCGTGCGGTTGCTGGACAAGATCGCCGAGACCACTGAGCGGTACCTGTCCGCGCAGGCGGACGCCGGAGCCCAGGCCCTCATGATCTTCGACTCGTGGGCCGGCCTCCTGTCGCCCTACGATTACCGACGCTTCGCGTTGCCGGCCGTCCAGACGATCACCGCCGCCCTCCGCCGGCACGACCTCCCGCTGATCTACTTCCCGAACCAGGGATCCACCCTGATGGCCGCCGCGCGGGAGGCGGGCGCGGATGTGATCGGCGTGGACTGGCGCCTGCCGCTCTCCGAGGCCCGTGCCGTCCTGGGACCGGACCTGGCCGTTCAGGGTAACCTTGATCCTGCGGCCCTGTTCGCCCCGCGGGAGGAGCTGGGCCGCCAGATCGACCGGGTCCTGGCTGAGGCGGGCGGGGCGCCGGGCCACATCTTCAATCTCGGTCACGGCATCGAAAGGACCACCGACCCGGACGCGGTGGCGTTCCTGGTGGACCGGGTGCACGAGCGGACCGCGAGATAGAGACGACATGGGCGATTCCAGGCTGCGCGTGGACTTCGAAACGGTGAAGCGGTTCGACCGCCCCGGCCCCCGCTACACGTCGTACCCGACCGCCGTCGAGTTCACCGAGGCGGTGGGCGAGGTTGCGTACCGGGAGCGGCTGGCTGCCGCGAACGACCTGGGCGACGCGCCCCTGAGCCTGTACGCGCACCTTCCGTTCTGCGAACACCGCTGCCTCTTCTGCGGTTGTCACGTTGTGATCACGCCCCACATGCCGGTGGCTGAGAAGTACCTGGAGTACCTGAAGCGGGAGATCGACCTGCTCGCCGCGGAGCTGCCCGACCGAAGAGAGATCGTCCAGATGCACTGGGGCGGCGGCACGCCCACCTACTATTCGCCCGGCCAGCTCCGGGACCTCTTTGGTCACGTGCGGTCCCATTTCGAGTTCGTCGAGGGCGCGGAGATCGCTCTGGAGGTGGACCCCAGGGTCACGAGCCGGGACCACCTGGAGACGCTGGTCGACCTGGGGTTCAACCGGCTCAGCATGGGCGTTCAGGACCTCACGCCCGAGGTCCAGGAAGCGATCACGCGCAACCAGACCTACGATCAGACCGCCAGCCTGGTCAGCCACGCCCGGGACGTGGGGTTCACCGAGGGGATCAACATCGACCTGATCTACGGGTTGCCCCTCCAGGAGCCGGGGACGTTCGGCCGGAACCTGGACCAGATCATCGGGCTCCGGCCGGACCGGGTCGCCATGTACTCGTTCGCCTATGTGCCCTGGATCCGGGGTCATCAGAAGAAGCTGGACACGGCCACGCTGCCCAGCGCCGAGGTGAAGCTGGAGCTGTACATGATGGCCATGGAACGGTTCCTGGACGCGGGCTACCAGCCGATCGGCATGGACCACTTCGCCCTCCCGGAGGACGAGCTGTCGGTGGCGGCCAACGAGGGAAGGCTCTACCGGAATTTCATGGGCTACACCGTGATGCCGGCATCCGACATGGTGGGGATCGGGATCTCGGGCATCGGCGAGGTACAGCACGCGTTCTTCCAGAACGAGAAGAAGCTGTCCACCTACTACGAAGCCCTGGATGCCGGACGGCTGCCGGTCGCCCGTGGCTACCTGCTGGACGAAGATGACCGGATCCGGCAGTACGTGATCCAGCAGATCATGTGCAACTTCCGCATCGGCAAGGCCGATGTCCGGGAGCGCTTCGACGTGGACTTCGACGACTACCTGGCGACGTCGTTGGACCGACTCGACGAGGTCCGGGAGGCGGGCTTCATCGAGCTCGACGACGACGGGCTCAGGGTGACGCCCCAGGGCAGGGTCTTCGTCCGCAACGTGTGCATGGCCTTCGACCGGTACCTGCTGGAAAAGGAGGCCGCCGAGGCGCAGGATCGGCCGGTCTTCTCCCGGACCGTCTGAGCGATGAAACGGGTTGTCATCGTGGGGGGCGGGATTTCCGGTCTCGCCACCGCGGTGCATCTTCGCGACCGGGCGGGCGACGTCGCGGATGGCCTGGAGGTGGTGGTCCTGGAGGCGGGCGACCGGCCCGGCGGAAACATCCGCACCGATCGGGTCGACGGCTTCACCATCGAGCAGGGGCCCAACGGGTTCCTGGACAACGTCCCCGCCACGCTCGATCTGGTCCGGCGCCTCGGCCTGGAGGACCGGCTTCAGCGCGCGGACGAGAGCGCGGCCCGGCGGTTCCTCTACCGCGACGGTAAGCTCCACCTCCTGCCCATGGGGGCCATCAGCTTCCTGCGGAGCCCCGTGCTCAGTCTCCGCGGCCGGCTACGTGTCTTCGCCGAGCCCTTCGCCCGGTCCAGGCCGGACGGCGTCGACGAGTCCATCTACGACTTCGCCGCCCGGCGGATCGGGCCGGAAGCCGCGGCCGTCCTCATCGACGCCATGGTGTCCGGCGTGTTCGCCGGCAACGTCCACGAGCTCAGCCTGCGAAGCGCGTTCCCGAAGATGGCGCGGATGGAGGACGAGCACGGCGGGTTGGTCCGGGCCATGGTGGCCGGGATGCGGGCCAAGGGCGCGGCGAAGCGGGAGGTCAGGGAGCGACAGGCCCGGGGTGATGACGTGGCGCAGCTCACGCGTCCGGGCGGGCCGGCGGGGCCG
>CAYXJH010000217.1:0-5955 GCA_964465415.1 uncultured Gemmatimonadaceae bacterium | reverse complement strand
GGCGGGCGTCAGGCCATAGCCGAGCGCCAGCGCCACCAGCAGTCCCGTTGCGCCCAGCACAGCGAACTGGGCGATACCCACGCGGAGCGCTGCCCGCCGCTGCCCCCCCACGCGGGCCGGGTTCAGCTCCAGGCCCGCGAAGAACACCAGGAACGTCACGCCGAGCACAATCGTGTCCTGGAGCAGCGCGGGCGGGATGGTGGTCGTGAAACCGACGATCGCGCCGACCACGAGGAGGACCGGTATGGCGGGAATACGGAGAAAGTGGGCGACTCCCAGGGCCACCGCCGCGCCGGCAAGCAGGATGGCGAGCCCGATCATTGGAGCGCACCCATCTCCCGGAGCCGCTCGGCCACCCGTCGAATCCCGACGTTCTTGGATCGGATCAGGTGGTCCGCGCCGATCTGCTCGAGGCTCGCGAGCACCGACTGGTCGAACGCGTGGATGGCGGAGGGTACACCGGCGTCCGCTGCCCGGTACGCCAGCAGGTTGTTGGTCGCTTCGATCTGGAGGGCCGAGACCAGCAGCTTGGCGTTCGGCAGCCCCGCATCCTCGAGGACGGACGGGTACTCGGCGTTCCCCAGGAGGGTCCTGGACGGCAGGCCGTCCAGCTTGCGCGGATCGGTGTCCACGGCCAGGACCGTCTCGCCTCGCTCCGTCAACGTCTCGGCAATGCGGCGACCCATGTGGTTCATCCCGATCACGATCACATGGTCCGCCAGGGTCTCCTCCCCATCCGCGCTCTCACTGGTCGGCACCTGCGTTTCCGCCGGCGCACGGAAGGGCCGCAGGAGGCCCACCCGCCGGGTCCACGCATAAAGCTCATGGTTGTACAGGATCATGTACGACGAGATACCGATCGTGATCAGGCCCACCACCGTGATCAGCGAGAGGATCTCCGGCCTGATCAGGCCCGCCGCCAGACCGACCCCGGCGAAGATGAACGAGAACTCGCTGATCTGCGCCACCGTGACGCTGGTCAGGAACGCAACCCGTTCGCCGTACCCGAGCCGGGAGATGATCACCATGAAGATGACCGGGTTGCCGATGAGCACGAAGAGAGACAGGGCGCTGGCGGCCACCAGGTGATCGAGCGCTGCGCCCAGCTGCATCTGGATGCCGAGCGAGACGAAGAAGACGGCAATGAAGAAGTTCATCAGCGGGTGGACCCGCCGCTGGAACTCGTGGTTGTAGGGAAGCTGGGCCAGGCTCACGCCCGCCAGGAAGGCGCCGATCTCGAGCGACAGGTTCATCGCTTCGGCACCCAGGACGAACAGGAAGCACCAGCACAGACTCCAGATGAGCAGGGGCTCGGGCGCGCCGGCGATCCATCCGAACAACCGCGGCAGCACGTAACGGGCGGACAGTAGCGCGACCGCCAGCAGCAGGCCCATGCCCAAAAACGCCACGCCCAGGCTCCGGATCGTCGTCCCCGCCTCGATCGTCTCCGCCTCGCCCAGGCCGGCCAGGAAGGTCAGGACCACGATGACGACCAGGTCCTGGACGAGAAAGATGCCCACCGCGATCCGGCCGTAGAGCGCGTTGAGCTCGCCCTTCTGGTCCAGGAGCTTCACCACCACGACGGTGCTGCTGAACGTGAGCGCCGTGGCGATGAAAGTGGCCTCGAGCCAGCCGAAGCCGAGGAGCATGGCCAGCCCCAGGCCGCCAGCGGCGGTAAAGACCACCTGTCCGAGCCCGGCCACCACGGCGACCTTCCCCACGTCCCGGATCCGGTCCAGACTGAGCTCGAGGCCGACCAGGAACAGCAGCAGGGCGATCCCGACCTCCGAGATGAGGTCGACGGCCTCGCTCGCGGAGATGAGGCCCGTGATCGGCCCCAGTAGGAGACCGGCCAGGATGTACGCCACGATGGAAGGTGTGCGCAGACGCTGCCCCGCCACGAGGCAGAGGGCGCCCACCACCACGATCAGGCCCAGGTCGCGTATGATCGGGAGCTCGAACACAGGCTTTCGCGCAGGTCACGAATCGCGCCACGAGACCATTCGCGACGCCGGACCCGGATGATACGGCCTCGCCGGCCCACGCGCACAGCCCTTGCCACAGCCGATGCCTTGTTGCGTGCCGGCCGCGCGACCCTATGTTGGGGCCGCCCCCCCCTACCCCGCGCTTCTTTGGCTTCTGCCGAGAGCCGACATGACCGGAGACCGGACCGACAAGCCCTCGGCGCGACCGCCACCGGCGGCGCCGTCCATGGGGCTGCGCCAGCGGATCGGCCTCTCTATGGGACCCGCCGTCACCGCGGTCATGCTCGTGGCGCCAGCGCCCGCTGGAATGGGCGATGCGGCGTGGCGGACCGCGGCCGTGGGCGTGCTGATGGCGACCTGGTGGGTTACCGAAGCGATCCCGATCCCCGCCACTGCCCTCATCCCGCTCGTCCTGTTTCCGACCTTGGGGATCCTGCCCATGGGCGAGGCCGCGTCACCATACGCGAACCCGATCATCTTCCTGTTCCTGGGCGGATTCGTGATCGCGCTGGCCATGGAACGGTGGCACCTGCACCGCAGGATCGCCCTGCTGGTGGTCCGGGCCATGGGTGTCGACCCACCCATGCTCGTCTTCTCATTCATGGTCGCCACGGCCTTCCTCAGCATGTGGGTCAGCAACACCGCCACCGCCGTCATGATGCTGCCCATCGGGCTTTCGGTGATCAGCCTGGTCCGCCCCGCGGACGCATACGGAAAAGGGCGGCCCGTCGACTTCAACTTCGCCATCGGGTTGATGCTGGGGATCGCGTACGCCGCCAGCATCGGGGGCCTGGCTACGCTCATCGGGACGCCCCCGAATGCGTTGCTCGCCGGATTCATGCTCGAGAGCTATGGGGTGGAGATCGGCTTCGCCCAGTGGATGGTGGTGGGCCTGCCACTCACCATCGCGACGCTGCCGCTGGGATGGGCCATCCTGACGAAGGTGGTGTATCCGATCCGGATCAAGGAGATCCCCGGTGGCCGGAGGGCCATCGAGCGGGAGTATCGAAGGCTGGGACCCGTTTCCCGTGCCGAGAAAGCCGTCGGCGTGGTGTTCGCCGCCACCGCCTTACTCTGGATCGCGCGGCCTCTTCTCATGGGGGTGCTACCCGGACTGCACGATACCGCTATAGCCATCGGCGCCGCGATCGCGCTGTTCCTCATCCCCGCAGGTTCCGGGCGCGGGTTCCTCATGGACTGGCGGTCGGCCGAGAAGCTGCCGTGGGACGTCCTGATCCTGTTCGGCGGCGGGCTCAGCCTGGCGGAGGCGATACGGACCAGCGGGCTCGCCGAATACATCGGCGGGGCGGTGGCGGGACTCGGCCTGCCGCCAGTGCTCATGGTGATCGCGATCACAGCGGTCATCATCTTCCTGACCGAGCTCACGAGCAACACGGCGACCGCGGCGGCATTCCTGCCGCTGGTCGCGAGCATTGCCGTGGGGCTGGGGGAGAACCCACTTCTGCTGGCGGTGCCCGCCGCGCTGGGCGCGAGCTGCGCCTTCATGATGCCCGTCGCGACACCGCCCAACGCCATCGTCTTCGGCAGCGGCTATGTCACCATCCCCCAGATGGCCCGGGCCGGCTGGTGGCTGAACCTGATCTTCGTCATCATGATCACGGCGCTCGCGTACTCGCTCGTGCTCACGGCGTTCGGCGTGGAGCTGGGGGTGGTGCCGGAATGGGCCAGGGTCGGGCCGCGGGGGTAGGTGGACGCGGCGTCGGCCCTCAGGCCTCGCCAAGGAGATAGTCGATGACGTCGCCGGCGCTGTAGCCAGTCCCGCCGTCCCCGACCAGGTTGCGGATGGAGTTGATCTCATCGCCGCTCGTGATGAGCGGTTGCTCGACCCGGCCGTCCTTGCGTACCTGGCCGTGGCCGATGGCGGCGAACAGGGAGTTGCACAGGCACTTTCGGCCTTCGGTGTCCCCCCGGGTCCCACCCTTCTTGACGAACGTCTCCACTGGCTCGGCGGAGCACCGGTAGTCCAGGCGGCCGTCGGGCCGCTGGTACGCGTTGCGGAGGTAGCCCAGGTCACAGACGCGCTCGCGCTGCTCGTACATGATACGGTCCGACAGCGTGCCCCGTGACTGTACGACCTTGAACGGAAACCCGGTTGGAGACGCCACCGCGTCGGTAAGCACGTCGATCCCGCCGTTCAGCGCCTGAGTGCGCACGGTCTCCTTGACCAGGTCGCTGAACCCCGACTCGTCACAGTAGGCGAAGAGGGTGCCCACCTGGATGCCGACCGCACCGGCCGCCAGGGCCTCGCGGTACTTCGCCGGGCTGCCGGAGCCCCCGGCCAGCCAGAACGGGAGCCCCAGCTCCTTCAGCTTTTCCAAGTCGACCACGTCACGCTCGCCGTACACCGGCTCACCACGCTCGTTCAGCTTGAGCTCGCCCCGCGGTGGAGCGTTATGGCCACCGGCCACGGGCGCCTCGACGATGAACCCGTTGACCTTCCCGGTCGCCTTCCTGGCGAGCACCGTGGCGAGCGAGTTGTACGAGATGATGGGCAGGAACAGGGGTCGCTTGAGCGGACCGCCCGGGTCCGGATGGTCGGACGGCCGGAACACGAGCTGGTGACTCGAGCCGCGGTCGGCGCCCTCCACGTCGAGCTTGAGCGATGCCGGCTCCAGCTCGGCCAGCCGGTCCAGCGCGCCCGGGATCTCGCGGGGGATGCCCGCCCCCATGAGGACGTAATCGACGCCGGCCAGCATGGCGCCGTACAGGGTGGGGAGGTTCGGCATCTGGACCTTGGTGAGGAGGTTCATGCCGACCACTCCCGAGTGCCCCTCCTTCGCCAGCCAGACCTCGGCGAAGGCGCCGAGCATGGTGACCTGGTCCCGCGCCTTGGTGACGACCTGCCGGTACAGAGGCAGGCTCTTGTACGGCTCGTCCGGGGCCTTCCCGTCCGGACAGAAGTACTTGCCCAGGACCTCACGCACCGCGTCCTGGAACGGGAACGCGTCCATCGCGCGCCGCAAGTGTCCGCCGATGTCTCCGTCCTGCAGGCGGCGGACGAACACGGCATCGATCCCCGTGCCCGATACCACGCCCAGCTGTCCTCTGAGCGAGACGGCCCGAGCCAATGTCCAGTTCGAGACGCCTACGCCCATCCCGCCCTGAATAATGGACGGATGTTCGAGTGCTATGGAGGGCATGACTGCCTGCTGCTCCAGTGATGAGAAGGCCGGGGCCTCGAAGCTACCCCGGGGCCCGGCGCATTGCAATGAACACGCGTTCAGCGTTCATACCCGATACATCCCCGAACGGTCACCGCCGGCCCGCCGATCGGCAGGCTCAGCCGTCCGCGCGCTCGGCGGGGAAGACGTGCAGACAGCCCGGCTTCGGCTGCACGAACACGCGGTCCCCTTCGTTCAGCCGTGGCTCCGGACCGATGTCCACCGTGAGGTGCGCGTTCTCCGGCACGGCGTTCTCCAGGGCGAGTACGATGCGACGGTGGAGGCCACCGTGGCGGACCTTCCGGACGATGGCCGCGCGGCCACCCGCGCACTCGCCCGCGTCCCGGTGGGCGCAACCGGGGGCGCAACCCACGGCGGGTCCGCCCGGGTCGGTGGAGAGGTGGAAGTGCTCGGGACGGAAGCAGAGCCGGACGGGCCCCGATCGTCCGGCGGCGAGGGCGCAGGGGATGAAGCCGATCGCGGTCTCGAAGCCTTCGCCGCTGGGGCGGGCGTGGAGGATGTTCGTCTCGCCGAAGAAGCGCGCGACGTACTCGTCGCACGGCTGGCGGTACAGGTAGTCGGGCGCCTCGACCTGCCGGATGCGCCCGGCCCGCATGACGGCGACCCGGTCGGCGAGGGCCAGGACGTCCTCTGCATCGTGGACCACAAGCAGCGCCGTGGTACCGGACCGCCGAAGAATCGCCGCAAGCTCGTCGCGCAGGCCCCGCTTCAGCGCCGAGTCCAGGTTGCTGAACGGTTCGTCCAGCAGGAGGACGCGGGGCTGCGGC
>CAYXJH010000216.1:0-5960 GCA_964465415.1 uncultured Gemmatimonadaceae bacterium | reverse complement strand
GCCAGTGCGTCGAAGAGACCGGCCCATGGCGCGTCGGCCAGGCGCCGGGCCATGGCGCCGTTCAGGCCGAGAAGCCGGAGGCGCTCCTCCCGGTCCCAGGGCCGCTCGCCCATGTGGGCCCGCACCTCGGCGACCAGTTCGTCGGTGAGCGGAAGCGGCGGCGTATCCGTGTCCGGGTACATCCGGTCCGGACCCGGAAGGATCCGTTCGAAGCCGGTCGTGCCGTTTGGGAACGCCTGCCGGGTCTCGGCCGGCACCCCGTCCAGCGCTTCCGCTGCCCGGATCAGGACCTCCCGGCCCGCGGTCACGGCGTCGGCCCGGGACGCCCACACGACGACGATGGCATCCTCCATCCCGGCGCCCAGCTCCCTGGCGAGCTCCGTCCAGTGCCTCCGGCCCAGCGTTGCCTCGCCGGCGGCGGAATGGGTCATGAACGGGTGGTGTGCGGGGCAGGCGATCACGCGGACCCGATCGGCCAGCTCCCGCGCGAACGTGACGCCGGGTTGGGTGGGGTGGTCCAGCAGGCCGGCAAAGCCGGGTAGCCGGATCGCCACCGCCGCGTCGCCCCGGGCGATGGCCTGGCGCAGCGGCTGGTGCCCGGTCTGACGCAGGAGTGCGCCGGCATCGATCATCAGTCCCGGCTCCTGCCAGGGGACGGCGTCGTCCGGAACGTGGAGCATGGTGGGCCGCACGCCTCGACGCTCCAGCTCCGCCCGGATCCGGAGCAGGTTCAACTGGCGGTACGCCTCGTTGTGCACCAGCAGCGGCAGCCCGCGCTGGTGGTGGACGCCCTTGATCTCGATCCGACGGCCACCCGCCACCGACACGTTCACATCCTGTCGCGCCGCGCCGGGACCGCGCCGGACCTTGCCGGTGGCCCGTGCCAGGCGGGCGATCAGCCGGGCGCCGGCCTGCAGCTCGTGTGGTGTCAGGAGGTCCGGCTCGGTGACCACCTCCGTCAGCGGCATCCCGAGCCGGTCCGTGCGGAAGGTGACACGGTGACCCACGTCCGACACCTCGCGGCACGAGTCCTCCTCCAGCGACAGCTGCCGGATCCTCAGCTCGCGGTCCACCCCGAGCGTGGGCTCCCGGAACGGGACCACGCCGGTCAGGCCCACCATCGCCGTCCGCTGGAACCCGGTAGGGATCGACCCGTCCAGGTACTGCTTGCGCATGACGTGGAGCTCGGAGACCAGGTTCAGGTTGCATAGCATCGCGAGCTCCACGGCCACGCGGACCGCTTCCCCGTCGATTTCGAACGGCGGTGTGTCGTCCAGCTCGTAGGTGCAGACGGTGTTGCGCTCGAGGAGGTAGACGATCTCCTTGCGCGTCTTGAACTCCATGAGCGCCGTGCCATCGTACTCGCCCAGCTCGCTCAGCGTCGGGCGCATGTGGCGCAGAACCTCGGCGTCGACCCGGTCCACGCGCCGACCGGCGGGGCAGCGGCAAAAGAGCTTGGTTCGGGTCAGGACCTGCTGGTGGACTTCCAGCCCGGACAGGAACCCCAGGGCGTCGTAATCGCCGGGCGTCATATCCCGCAGGGGTCGGTCACTGAAGTCCAGGACCGGATCGCGACGCGGGTTCAGGTCGCCCGGCGGGCGAACCCCCATGCCCCCGGCCGTGGCGGCGTTGTCGGCCATCGACGCTGTTGCTCCGATTGATCGTGGCCGGGGACCGTCGGATCGACGCTCCCGTCGGGCACATGATGGTGTCGGGACGGGGGTCGGGAAAGGGGCTCAGGCCGCCCGACTTGCCGCTTCCGCCGCGGATGCGGTGACCGGGTCACGCATGAAGGCGACGGAGAGCCGGTTGAACGGACCGGGTCGCTCGATGTTGCACACGTGGCCGCACCGCTCGATGACACTCAGCACGGCCCGGCGATGCCGCTCGGCCATCCGCCGCGCCGCCGGCAGGAACATGTGGTCCTCCCCGCCCATCAGGTACAGCGTCGGGATCCCCGTGTCCCGCTCTTCGAAGACACGCAGCAGGGAGGTGATCTCCATGGTTAGGCGGAACCAGCGGAGGAACTCCTTGCGCGCCAGCTTCTGGGCCTCCTGGATGAAGATGGTGCGGCTCTCGCGATGCCCCGCGCGGGGCATGATGATCCACGCGTAGAGACGGTAGAGCCACATGAAGGGGAGCACCCGCTTGAGCGCGTTGCCCAGCACGACCAGGAGCCGGGAGCGCATGTTCAGCCGCGCGATCGCGCCCCCCAGCACCATGGAGCTCACCCGCTCCGGTGCCATGCCGGCGATGGTCCGTATGATCAGGCAGCCGAGCGAAATCCCGACGAAATGGGCTCGCTCGATGCCGATGTGGTCCAGGACATCCACCACCTCCCGGCTCACCGCCTCGAACGTGTACGGCTTGCGTTCGCGGCCGTCGTCGATCTTCGCGGACCCGCCATGGCCGCGCAGGTCGACCAGCAGCACGTTGAAATGGGCGCGGTAGGCCCGCAGCTGCTTGAACCAGACGGATGAGCTGCCACCGGCGCCGTGCACGAGCACGACCCACTCCCGGTCGGGATCCGTCCCGTAGATCCGGTGGTGCAGCATCTCAGGTCCGGCCGCGGAGCATGGCGTGACGTTCGGCGGCCTGCGCCTCGATCCGACCGCACATGATGTCGCAGATGCGGAACACCTCCTGGTCCGCCAGCCGGTAGTACACGTACTGCCCTTCCTTGCGTCGATCGATGAAGCCCAGGTTGAACAGGAGCTGGAGGTGCTTAGACACATTGGCCTGACCCAGTCGTGTCTCGTCTACCAGGCTGGACACACTCGACTCGCCGTGACGCAACGCCTGGAGGATCTCGAGGCGTGCCGGCTCGCCCAGGGCCCTGAAACGCTCGGCGACCAGCTCCATGAGCTCCGGTGTCAGCTTTCCTTCGACCATGCCTGTCCCCGCTTCAATTCGTGATCGCAGCCGCCCCCGCCACACTCTTGCCCGACTCCACGGGAAGCCCCACGTCCCGCCATTCACGGAAGCCGCCATGCAAGTTGATGACGCCTTCGACGCCGTGGGCCTCCAGGAGGCTTGCCGCTATGGCGCTTCGCTCCCCCGACTCGCAGTGCACGACCAGCGGTCGGTGCTTGGGTAGCTCATCGAGCCGGTCGGTCAGGTACCCGAGCGGGATGTTCGGGGTGCCCGGGATGTGGCCCGCCTCCCATTCCGCAGCGCCGCGAACGTCCAGAACCGACACCTCCCCGGCGCCGAGGCGCGTGGCCAGACGGTCCGCGTCCATCCGGTCGAGGGCGGGGAGCGCCTCGCCGGGGCCCGTCGTCGACTCCAGCTCGGCCGGGTCGATAAAGCCGGCGACCCGGTCGAGGCCGATCATGGCCAGATCCCGCACCGCTTCATCGATCACGTCCGGGTCCGCGATCAGGTAGAAATCCTCGTCGAAGGGAACCAGCCAGCCGGCCCACGTCGTGAACGAGCGCACCAGAGGGATGTTGATCGTGCCGCGTACGTGACCGGCGGCGAAGTCGTCGGCGGAGCGAGTGTCCACCACCATCGCCCCGGACGCCAGGAGGTCCTTGAGCCGGGCCGCCGAAACCCGTGGCGGCCGGGTGAACCCGCCGAGCAGGGCCGGGCCGTCACGGTTGATCCGCTTCATCTCCGCGAAGTACCGCGGCGGCTCGGGTTGCCCCGCGAGGACCGCCTCGGCGAACGCGGTCTCGTCGTCGTGGGAGAAGGCCCAGTTGAACAACACCTCATACCCGAGGGTGGTCTGCGGTAGCGAGCCAATCCCCTTGCCGCACGCGCTGCCCGCCCCGTGACCTGGCCAGATCTGGAGCCACTCCGGGTGCTCGGCCCGGAACCGCCGCAGACTCTCGTACAACGCTGACGCGCCGGCCTCCATCGTCCCCTTGATGCCCGCCGCCTTCTCCAACAGGTCGGGGCGGCCCACGTCCCCGACGAACAGGAAGTCCCCCGTCAACGCGCCGATGGGGCGGTCCGCCGTCGCGCCATCGGTCACCAAAAACGTCAGGTGCTCCGGCGTGTGGCCGGGCGTGTGCACCGCCGCCAACCGAATGTTGCCCACCTGAAACGTATCGCCATCCCGCAGCAGGACCGCGTCGGCATCGGCGGCGAAGCCGTACTGCCAATCCGGGCCACCCTCCGCCGACAGGTAGAGGCGCGCCCCGGTCCGGGCCGCGAGCTCTCGACCGCCCGAGACGAAGTCCGCGTGGATGTGCGTCTCCGTTACGTGCGTGACCCGAAGCCCTTCGAGAGCCGCGGCCTCGATGTACTGCTGGATGTCCCGGTTCGGGTCCACCACCACGGCGTCGCCCGTCGCAGCGCACCCGATCAGGTAGCTCGTCTGAGCCAGCTTATCGTCATGGAATCGCTTCAGGATCATGCTCTGGCCCTCCTATCCCGTCCGTAACCATCCCATAGGTCGGTCCCCCTGCCACGTCCTCGATCGCTCCCGTGATCGCAGGCCTCGAGTTCTGGTACAGGATGAACACACCCATCACCACCAAAAAAATCGCGAACGCTCGCCGCAACATCGCTTGCGAAACGTAGCGGACCATGTACGAGCCCAGCAGTATGCCTACCACCGCCACGCTCGTGAACAGGGCAAGGAAACCCCAGGGCACTTCCACCTGGTCGAGGTAGCCGTAGAATCCCGCCGCGCTCTTGAGCGCGATCACCAGCAACGACGTACCCACCGCCTCCTTCATCGGGAGCCCGGCCAGCAAGACCAGCGCCGGCACGATCATGAAGCCCCCGCCCACGCCGACCAACCCCGTCAAGACGCCAACCGTGATCCCTTCCACCGCCATCAGGGGGAACCGGTACCCGGCCCCACGCCGCCGGACCCGCGCCTCCTCCGCCGACTCCTCCCGGGCAATCGCCGAGCCGGCAGGGCCGCGACCACGGTACATGAACACAGCGGCCACCAGCATCACCACCGCGAACAGCACGAGCTGCGCCGCACCCGTGAAGAAGATCGCCAGGCGCGCACCCAGGTACGTACCCAGCATCGCAACCGAGCCGAACACGGCGGCCACCCGCAGGTTCACGTTGCCCGCGCGCCAGTGCCCGAAAACGCCGAACAGCGCCGTCGCGCCCACCACCGCCAGGCTCAGCGCGATCGCCTCCTTCGCCTCGAAGCCCAGGACGTAGACGAAGATCGACACCGTCAGGATCGATCCACCGCCGCCGAGGAGGCCCAGCGAGAGGCCGATCAGGCCTGCGAGCGCCAGCCCGAGCAGGATCATGCCCGCCGTCCTCCCCCCACCCGCCCGACTCGGCTCAAGGGTCGCCGTGCTCGCGTGCGCGCGCTTGCATAACCAGATAACCTAACAGGCATATGCTGCCGGACAAGGGGTGCCGGTCCGACGGAGGTCAGGGTGGGCCCGGCTGGCGAGTCGGCGCGAGATCGTGGCCCCAGGGCAGTGGGGGCGAGGCGTCGATGGGAGCCGCGAGGTCGAACTCGACGCGCCAGTCGTAGGCCCCATCGTGCGTGGTGCCGTACGCGTAGCGGAGCCCGGGCTCGATCTCGATGCGCCAGCCCACGGGCACCCCGGCGGCCTCGGTCCGCTCGGGGGAGTGGAAGTCCTGGCGGAACGGGGTGCCTTCGGTGGTGGTGAAGCCGCCGTACCAGGTGCGCGCGTCCTCGGAGCCATCGGCGCGCCGGTGATCGTGGCGAAGCTCGAGACGATCCGGGTGGCGGATCAGGAACCAGGTACGGGAGCGGTCCCACCGGACCTGGTCCTCGATCTCCACATGGAACGGGATACGCACCTCGTCGGGCTCGCAATGGCGGAAGTGGACGAGCAGCTCTTCCGACCCTGTGAGCATGTCATCCCCTGGCGGCTCGAGCGCGAGTCGACCGGGGAACGCCTGGCCGCAGTGATGTGCCAGGTTCGCCATGAACCTCATCTGAGGGGATGGGGGGTCCGCGGACCCGGCGTCCCCGGCGCAGCCGCCGAGCAGCAGCGCGAGGGACGGGG
>CAYXJH010000215.1:0-5960 GCA_964465415.1 uncultured Gemmatimonadaceae bacterium | reverse complement strand
AGACGGGGTTCGTGTACTGGATCACCGTCGCCTCGGCGAGCGGCAGGTGCACCAGGGCGTAGAAGAAGCAGCTCAGGGCGGCGTACCCCAGCAGACCGCGCAGCAGCAGCAGCCCCCTGCGCTGGCCCCAGATCGGCACGCCACGTCGACGCAGGGAGTACCAGCTCATGGCCACGCCGACCGAGGACCGGGCCAGTACCACCTCCTGTACCGGCAGGCGCTGCCCCGCGGCCTTCACGAGCAAGCTCATCACGCTGAAGCCCAGCGCCGCGACGGCCATGTAGCGGATCCCGAGTGGGATCCGTGCAGCCCAGATCGCTCGCCTCTCGCTCAACTCGTTCACACGCCCAATCTCGTCGGTTCCGGCATCGGCGCGGCGAAAGTAACGGTGCGCCGCGCGCAACGGCGAGCCGCCACCAGACGTCGCCGCTCCGGGTGTGTGAAGCGAACCAAACGGTTCGCGTCTCCGCGACGTCTATCCTGTCAGAACGCGCTGCCCCGGATCGTTTCAGTTTGAGACAGGGATCACGCAGCGCACGAGGTGAGGAACAGGAACCAGGGGAGGAGGGAGCAATGAGCCTCGAACAGCGTCTGGAGTATCTCCTGAGAGCTGCCCTCCGGGCCGAGCGCAACGGAGACGCCCGTCTCGCCCGCTCCCTTCGTCGGATGGCCGAGGACATCCGTCCCATCGACCACGCCAGCACCCTCGCCCACGACAAGCGAAGCGGTTGAGGTTCCGGCAAGGCTGTTTTCGCGAGGTGGCCACCTCGTTACAATGAGGGATGGCCACGATCCTCTGCGTCGATGATGACACGGTCGTCCTGAAGACCTTCTCCGCCGTGCTGGAGCGAGCGGGTCATCGCGTGATCGCGGTAACCAACGCACCGGCCGGGCTGGACGTGGTCGCACGGGGCGGCGTCGACCTGGTGATCTCCGATTACCTTATGCCCGGCATGACGGGCATCGACCTGATCGCTGCTCTGCGCGAAAACGATGATGACGTGCCGGTCATCGTCGTCACGGGCCATGGGACGATCGAGCATGCAGTCGTAGCGATGCGGGCCGGGGCCACGGATTATGTCAGCAAGCCTGTCGAGTCCCGGCAGCTCGAGCTCGCCGTCCAGCACTCGTTGCGGCTCGCCGACCTGGCCCGGGAGAACCGCAACCTCAAAGATCAGGTTCGCCAGCTTCGTGACGACCACGGCATCGTCGGCGACAGTGAGCCGCTCAAGCGCGTCATCGAGCTGATCCGGACCGTGGCGCCGACTCGCTCAACCGTGCTCATCCAGGGCGAATCGGGCACAGGCAAAGAGCTGATCGCTCGGGCCGTTCACGGGTGGAGCGATCGAGCGGATGGGCCCTTCGTCAGCGTGAACTGCGCCGCACTGCCGGAAACCTTGATCGAGAGCTCGCTCTTCGGCCATGAGAAGGGGGCCTTCACGGGCGCCACCCGAATGGTCAAGGGCGCGTTCGAGCGCGCCCACCGGGGAACGCTCCTCCTCGACGAGATCACGGAGATGCGACCCGATCTCCAGGGCAAGCTCCTCCGGGTCATTCAGGAACAGGAATTCGAGAGGGTGGGAGGGGGCATTCCCATCAAGGTCGATGTCCGGATCATCGCCACGACCAATCGCGATCTCCACCGCGCGGTTCGCAGCGGAGAGTTCCGCGATGACCTTTTCTATCGTCTCGCAGTCGTCCCGGTTGTCCTCCCGCCACTCCGCGAGCGGAAGGATGACATCCCCGGGCTCGTCACCCGCTTCGTGGAACGCGCCGGCCGCGATACCGGCCGCAGAGTCGAGGGCATCACACCCGCCGCGCTTCAGCAAATGCTGGACTACGACTGGCCCGGCAATGTCCGCGAGCTCGCCCACGCCGTGGAGCGCGCCGTCATCCTCGCGGATGGACCTCTCCTGACCGCCAGCGGCTTCGACCTGGGGCGAATGCCGGCATCGACGCACCCGCCCGTCCACCCGGTCCGGACGGCCGACAACGGCATGATCCTGCTCGATTCGGTCAATCTCAAGAACGCGGAGGGCACCCTCATCCGTGCGGCGCTCGAACAGGCGGGACACAACCGAACCCGCGCCGCCGAACTGCTGGGGATCAGCGTGCGCACGCTGCGCAACAAGCTCAACACCTGAAGGCCCGACTCGACCCTCGACGTCGCGGCCGCTTCCCGTTAATCTTCGACCCATGACAAACAGGATCGGATTCACGCTGGCCCTCGTTGGACTCGTCCTCGGCACCGCAGCCTGCGATCGGACGCCCGACGCCCACGCGGCGCAGACTCTGGACATGTCGCTCATCGACGATGCCAGCATGGTGGTCTATAAGACCCCGACTTGCGGCTGCTGCGACCTCTGGATCGACCACGTCCGCGAGCATGGGTTCCAGGTCGATGCCGTCGACATCGCCGAGTACGACACGTTCGTCGCCAAAAAGCGTGAGCTCGGCGTCGACATGGACCTGGGGTCCTGCCATACGTCAGTGGTCGGCGGCTACGTCGTCGAAGGTCACGTGCCCGCCGCCGTCATCCATCGCCTCCTGACCGAACGACCCGACATCCACGGCATTGCCGTGCCCGGCATGCCCATCGGCTCCCCGGGTATGGAGGGACCCAATCCGCAGGTCTATCAGGTCATCGCCGTCGGACACGACGGCTCCAGGACCCTCTTCGAAACCATCGACCCGCGCCGCGACGCTCCACGCTAGTTGCGTCGCGACCCGCCGCGGCGGATGGACCGCGTACACGACCGCGTAGATCGCTTCAACAGGACTGCTTACAGTGGCGGTCCGTAGGGCGGTGTGACCATCGAAACGGTTGCGCTGACGATTCGCCGGAACAAATTTGGAACATCTATGATGGAATCCATACGCGCCCTTCGGTCCGCCGCAGTACCCCGTCCGGCGAGTTTCCGCGACTGGGTTCGTGAACACGACGAACGGTGGTCGTTCGTGGTGCTCTACCTCGGCCTGGCCGTGGGGCTGAGTGTGTTCGTCAGCCTCTTCTGGCTGCTGGTGGTGGCCGGGCTGCATTTCGCGCTGGAGTGTGGCAGGCAGGCCCATTACCGTGGTAGCACATTGGAAATCGGTGCGCATGCGTTGTGGGAGATCAAGCTGGACGTCGGACTGGTGCTGCTGGCGTTGACGCTGGTGCTCTACATCGACGTGGTGCTGGGACTGCTCGGGCTCCAGTCGGCGGCGCGGGCTGCGGCGGTGACGAGGGCGGGCGCACGGATCGGGACGCGGGCGGCGGCCTGGGAGCGCAACATCCGGACGTTCCTGCTCACCGTGGACGAGATGGCCCGCGTCGCCTACGCCGCGTTCCTGTTCAGGAAGGGCGGTCCCGGGGTAGCGCGGGCGCGTGCCGATGCGGACGCAGTGGATCCCGACATGGCCCCGGCCCCGGCACCTTCGCCACCGGTCCCGACCGCGAGCGAGGGCTGGCGTGGCACCTGGGGTCTGGGTGATCGAATCGGGGTGCTCCTGGTCGCCAGCGGTGTCGTTCTGCTCGTTGCGGCGCCGTTCCTCACCGTACATGACTGGGGCACGGCGGTCGTCACCATACTGGCGGAGCTGAGGCCCTTCCCGTCCTCGTGAATCAGCGGTGAGGCGTTACTCCCACCGCTCGGTCTGACTGGTCGCGGCCTGGTTCGCCAGGTGGTGCAGGACTCGCCACACGTGATACACCGAGGAGTCCAGCCAACGCATGGCGTCTATGCGAGCCAGCGCGGCATCCGCCTCCACCTGTCCGCCCGCCGCCGCGCGGAGGAGCCGTTCCCGCTCTACTCGCCTGCGGTCGGCGATGGCATGCGACAGCGCCTTGCACCGGTCGACGGGTGCGGGGCCGTCTCCACGAACCAGCCATTCCTTCACATCTACCAGCACGGATCGAGCGTGCAGTCCGGTTTCCACCAGGTCGTCATCGACGGCGGACTGTGCGGGCGCGTCCCGTAGCCGCTCCACGAGACGGTCCAGGTGGTCGACGGTGTGGAGGACGGCGAGGTGGTGCTCCTGGTCGCCCGACCGCTGGGCAGTGTCGACGCCGGAGAGGAACAGGCGTGTGTCGACGAGTGCCGCGTGCCCGATGTCGATCGCGTCGGGCCGCGGGCGCGTACCCGGCGGGGCGAGAGCGGTCAGGAAGACGTCGAGCAGAGCGGCGGCAATGTCGCGGACGGTCCTGCGGGCGGCCTCCACCGCTACGGCGGGCACGGTACCGAGGGATGGATCGAGGTGCCGGGTCAGGGTTGGTCCCCGTTCCGGGACCAGCCGGATGACCGCATCCGAGAATTGCCCGATGAACGGGGCCAGTATCAGCACGCCGAGCACATTGAACACGGTGTGGAATCCGGCGATGAGAACGGCGGGATCCCAACCGCCGGGCTCGGCGGCCATGCGGCGTCCGACGACCAGCACGGCCGGGATCAGGGCGAGCGCCACGGCCGCGGTGAGAATGTTGAAGAGGATGTGCGCCACGGCCGTGCGCCGGACGGCCGTCGAGGCGCCGATTGCGGCGAGGGCCGCCTTGGCCGTGGTCCCGACGTTCTGCCCGACCACCAGCGCCGCCGCCTGAGCCAGGTCGATCGCTCCGGTGCTCAGTGCCGCCAACGTCGTGGCGACGGCCGCGCTGGACGATTGCATGACCACGGTCATCACCGCGCCGATCCCGACCAGGAGCAGGCGCCCGCCCCACGTCCCGCCCGGGAAGGTGCCGGGCTCGATTCGATCCGCTAGCGTCGCCATTCCCGCCTGCAGGATGTCGATCCCGACGAAGATCAGGCCGAAGGCCGCCAGAGCGAGACCGAGATCCGCAATCCTTCCGCGGGTGAGGAGCCGCATGAGAGCGCCGACACCGACCAGCGGCAGGGCGATCGCGCCCATGCTGAACCGGAGGCCGAGGAGCGAGACGATCCAGCCCGTGCTCGTCGTTCCGACATTGGCCCCCAGGATGACGCCAACAGCTTGCGGGAACGTGAGGAGCCCCGCGCTCACGAACCCGATGGTGGCGAGGACGGTGGCGCTGGACGACTGGACGACGGCCGTCACGGCCGCGCCGGAGACCATGGCTCGTACCGGACCGCCGGTGAACCGAACGAGGACGGAGCGTAGCGCATCGCCCGCAGCCGCCTTCAGACCGTCGGCCAGCAGCACCATTCCCAACAGGAAGAGGCCGATGCCCCCGAGGATGGTCGCGATCATGGGCGGGCAATGTAGCGCCCGGAGCGTTCCGCCGCGCGAGAAGGCCGATGAGGACTGGGGTGCGCCGCGTTACGCCTGATCCGTAGCCCTGGCTATCGTCCCCGGACCGGCTCGATAGCGAGATATGGATCGAGGTGTTAGCGTTCCGGGCCCGTCGGGCGAGAGCGAGGGGGTGCATGGGGCCTGGTGGTCCTCGGCGGCTTCAAACCGTCTGCGGCGGAGCTCGGCTCCGCTGGGTGGGTTCGATTCCCACACACTCCCGCCACCCGCCGCGGCTCGGTGAGCCATTGCGCCGCCCCGCTTCGATTCGTACCGAGCCCACATGAAGATCACGCGAATCGCGAAGCACCCGCGCCGGGACCGGGCACGTATCCATGTGAACGGCGAGGCCGAGCCCCGGCTCGAACTGGCGATCGACCTCCTGGCCGGCGCCGGGATCGGGGTGGGAGATTTCCTGGACGCCGAGCGGATTGCCGCGCTGGAACGCGAAGACGAGGCGCACCGAGCCCGGGAGCTCGCGCTGCGACTCCTCGCCGTTCGACCGCGATCCGGGTTCGAGCTGCGGCAACGCCTGGAGCGCAGGGACCTGCCCGATACCGTGATCGAGCGGACCCTGGCGTGGCTGAAGGAGCGCCACTACCTGGACGACCGTGCGTTCGCGGAGTCGTTCGTACGAGACCGGCTACGGCTCCGCCCGAAGGGCCGGATCGGGCTCGTCCGCGAGCTTCGGCGCCGGGGGGTCGCGCAGGCGGTGGCCG
>CAYXJH010000214.1:0-5965 GCA_964465415.1 uncultured Gemmatimonadaceae bacterium | reverse complement strand
GCCGGGCGGCGTCCTCGCCGTCACGGACGCCTTCGCCCTGGACGCCAGCCCGGCCTGGTCGCCCGACGGGGACTGGATCCTCTTCTGGTCCGATCGGACGGGCGTTCCGAACCTCTTCGCCGCGGCGGTCCCGGACCACGGGCCCGCGCAGATGCCCGCCGCCGCCGGCCCACCACCGCTGCGCCAGGTCACGAACCTGCTCGGTGGGGCGTTCGACCCCGAGGTTTCGCCGGACGGCCGGACCATCTACTTCGCGAGCTACCATCACGATGGTTGGCACCTGGAGCGCATGCCGTTCGACACCACCATGTGGCGGGTCGCGCGGCCGCCGGTCATCGACCAACGGGAGGGTCTCCTCCCCGCGTCGGCCGACCCGCCGGTCCAGCCGGACGCCGGGCCCACGGCCGGAGCCGACTCGCCGTGGCCCGGGGGAGAAGCCCGGCGTTATTCCGGGCTGGCCGGTGCCCGGCCCTACTTCTGGGCGCCCACGTACCGGCTCCTCCAGGACGATCCCACCGGCCAGCGGAGCCGCTTCCTGGGCGTCTTCAGCATGGGATGGGACGTCCTGAAGCGCCACAACTGGAGCGGTGACCTCGCGTACGACATCGACACCGGCCGGGTTGCCGGCAACGGCGCCTGGACATGGGCGGGGGCGGGCAACCCCAGCGTGACCGTGCGGGCCGGGCGGGCCTGGTCGAGGGCCGGTAGGATCGAGGTCGGCGACGAGGTGGAAGCGGTGTTCCTGCGCGAGGACCAGGTGGCGCTCGAGGCGGTGTTCTGGCGGCGGCAGTGGCGCAGCACCAGCTGGCTCGGGGTGGGGGCGGACGTGCAGGGTGATCGATTCGAGACCTACCAGCTCAGTGACGAAGCGCTGGCCGCTGCCAACCTGCAACTTCGCGACCTACCCACGACCGCCAGCATTGCGGCGCGTGGAGGCTTCTCGAATGTCCGGCAGCACCCGTACTCCATCAGCCGGCAGGATGGCGTGGCGATAGCGGCGGGCCTGGGTCGACGGTGGCTCGTGGACGACGGCGGTCGGGCGTACGATGAGGTGCGCGGCTCGATCAGTGGCTTCCGGGGCTATCGGCTCTGGGGGTTCGCCGACCACGTGACCGCCGTGCGGCTGGCGGGCCTGCTGCGGGTGGGTGATGACGTGCGGACCACTTCCATCGGCGGGACCCCCGGGATCTCGCCCGACGTTCTCGGCGTCACGCTGCCCGCCGGCTCGTCGTTCCTTCCCGTGCGCGGGTTCCGCAGCGGGGACCGCTTCGGCACGCGCGCCTGGACCGCCAGCGCCGAATACCGGTTCCCCCTCCACATGAGTGGCGTACCGCGGCACGTGCTGGGCTTTTCCCTCGCGTCGGTCTCCGGCGCGGTCTTCGTCGACGCGGGGAACGCCTGGTGCACAGGAGCGGAGCGAGCGTTGGACCGGCTTCAGGGCTGCCCGGCCGCGGACGCCCCCATCCTGGCGGCCCTGGGGACCGAGCTCAGCCTGACGCTGGGCGTGCTCCAGGGCGTGCCCATGAGCGTGCGGTACGGGGTCGCCGTCCCTGTGAGCGGACCCCGGAGCGGGGCGGTCCTCCACGTGGGGTTCGGCCCCGCCTTCTGACCGGGCGCGGCGAGGAGTTCAGCGGCGGTCCGCTCGGGGGAAGAGGACATCGCCGCGCTTCACGGCCCTCCCGCCGAGGTCGAGGTTCACCACCTCCTCGAGGAGGGGGACATCGTCCAGGCCGAGGTCGCGGGCCAGCTGTCGCATTCGCTCGGGCATGAACGGCTCGAGCAGCGTCGCCAGCGCGGTCAGGACGCGAGCGAGCGAGGCGAGCGTGGCGTCCAGCTCCTCGCTCAGGGCCGGATCCTTGGCCTGGGCCCACGGCGCCCGCGACTCGACGAAGCCGTTCGCGGCGCCCGTCAGCTCCATGGCGGCGGCGATCCCCTGGTGCAGGAGGTCCGCGTCCATGGCCGCGCGGTACCGGACCAGGGTATCCGGGATCCGGGCATCCAGGTCCGTGGGGGCACCCGCCGGCACGACCCCGTCACGGTACCGCTCGATCATGGCCAGGCTTCGGCTCGCCAGGTTGCCCAGGTCGTTGGCCAGCTCGGCCGTGTAGATGTCGTCGAACCGATCCCACGAGAAATCGCCATCGCCGTTCCACGGGATGTCACGCAGGAGGTAGTAACGCAACGCGTCCGGCCCATGCCTGTGGATGGCGTCGTCCAGCGTGGCGCCGACGCCCTCCGACTTCGACATCTTGCCGCCGCCGAAGTTGATGAACCCGTGCGCCCACACCCGGCGGGGTAAGGGGAGCCCGGCGCTCATGAGCATGGCCGGCCAATACACGCAGTGGAACCGGGTGATGTCCTTGCCGATGACGTGCGTGTCCGCGGGCCAGTACCGCTCGTATCCGGCGTCGGGGAATCCCGTGGCCGACAGGTAGTTCGTCAGCGCTTCGATCCAGACGTAGATGACGTGCTCCTCATCGTCCGGCCAGGGCACGCCCCATCCCAGGTGAGCGCGGGACACGGAGATGTCTTCCAGCCCACCCTCGATGATGCGACGCACCTCGTTGCGCCGGATGCCGGGCTGCACGAACTCCGGACGCTCGTCCAGCAGGTTCAGCAGGCGGTCCTGGTAGCGGGACAGGCGGAAGAACCAGTTCTCCTCCTCCATCCACTCCAGCTCCCGACTACGGTGGAGCGGGCAGCGAAGCCGCGCGGCCCGCTCGGGACCGCTAGCCGACACCGCGGCGCCGGCGCTCGCTGAGGTGGCATCGGCGTCTCCGTCGCCCGGGTCATCCGCGCGTGGCTCGAGCTCGTCCGCGGTCTTGTACGCCTCGCAGCCGACGCAGTAGAAGCCGGCATAGGTATCGGTGTAGAGGTCGCCGGCGCCGTCCATCCGTCGGATCAGCTCCCGGGCCGCCTTGCCGTGGCGTTCCTGGGTTGTGCGGATGAAGTCGTCGTTACTCAGGTGCAGCGCGGACCAGGCCTCGGCGAAGCGCTCGGCCATGGCATCCACCCACGCCTGGGGCGTGACGTCCTGCTGCTCCGCGCTCTGGAGCACCTTGAGGCCGTGCTCGTCCATGCCCACCACGTAATGCACGGCCTCGCCCCTGCGCCGACGGTACCGGGCCATGGCGTCCCCGCCGATCTTCTCCAGCGCATGACCCATGTGGGGCGCGCCGTTGGCGTAGTCGATTGCGGTGGTGATGTAGTGATATCGCTCCGGGCTCACGTGTCGCCGTTCCTGGTCGCCTCGTCCCGTTCCCGCTCGCCTCGCTCCCGGGTCCCGCTTAGTCGGGATCCACTCTCGACCTCCGACTTGAGCAGCGACAGGTCGACGCTGCGGCGCTCGCCCTGCTCGTCCTTCAACACTACCCGTTCGCGCCAGATGTCCACGGCCACTACCCGTTCGCGGCCCTTCGACGTGTTGAGCCACTTGCCCTCGCGGGGGAACCGCTTGCGGGCCTCGACGTACGCGGAATGCTCGTAGGTCAGGCAGCACATGAGGCGGCCGCAACACCCGGAGATCTGCGCAGGATTGAGCGAGAGCCGCTGGTCCTTGGCGAGCTGGAGGCTAACGGGCTTGAGCTCACGGAGCCAGGTCGAGCAGCACAGCTCGCGGCCGCATCGGCCGACGCCGCCCAGAAGCGCCGCCTCGTCCCGCACGCCGATCTGCTTCAGCTCGATCCGGGTGCGGAAGGTGCGCGCCAGGTCCTTGACCAGCTCACGGAAATCGACCCGACGCTCAGCCGTGAAATAGATGGTCAGCTTGTTCCGGTCGAACTGCCACTCCGCCTCGCTGACCTTCATCTTCAGACGATGGCGCTCGACCTTCTCCCTGGTCACCTGTCGGACCCGCGTCTCGTCCGCCCGCAGCGAGGTCCAGCGCTGCACCTCCTCGTCGCGTGCCAGCCGCAGCATCCGCTTGGCCGGGGCCGGCGCCGCGCAGCCGGTGGAGCAGCCCGTGCACTTCCGCTCGGCTACCGCCCCGGTGGCCGTGACCCGACCCAGGTCCTCCCCCCGGTCGGCCTCTACGATGACGTACCCGTCGAGGACGGGCACATCGCCGTCCGCAGCGAAGTAATCGCGTCGGTTGCCCTTGAAGCTGACTTCGAGAATCTGCATGGAGCGCTTTCGGTCTCAGGTCTCAGCGACGCCGGCGGGTTCCTTCCACTCGCCCATGGCCTCGAACTTCGCCCAGCGGGCCTGGCGGCGCGCGTCGGGCTCCAGCTTGGCCATCTCGGAGACATGGCGCACCAGGGCGCCCTTAAGGTTCGCCGCCGCGCCGTCCCAGTCGAGGTGCGCGCCCCCGCCCGGCTCCGGGATGACCTCGTCGACGACGCCCAGCTTTTGCAGGTCGGGAGCGGTCAGCTTGAGGGCTGCGGCCGCCAGTTCCTTGGCATCGGACGTCTTCCAGAGGATGGCGGCACAGCCCTCCGCGGTGATCACGCTGTAAACCGCGTTCTCCAGCATCAGGATCCGGTCGGTCACACCGAGCGCCAGGGCTCCGCCACTGCCACCTTCCCCGATGACGACCGACACGGTGGGTACATGGAGCGCGGCCATCTCGCGCAGGTTGCGGGCGATCGCCTCGGCCTGGCCGCGCTCCTCCGCGCCCATCCCCGGATAGGCGCCCGGCGTGTCGATGAGCGTGATGATCGGGTGGCCGAACTTGTCCGCCTGCAACATGAGCCTGAGCGCCTTGCGATACCCCTCCGGGTGCGGCATCCCGAAGTTCCGGAGCAGGTTCTCCTTCATGTCCCTGCCCCGCTGATGGCCCACCACCATCACAGTCCGACCGTCGAGCCGCGCCCAGCCGCCGACGATCGATTCGTCGTTCCTGTACGCCCGGTCGCCGTGCAGCTCGGTGAAGTCCGTGAAGATACGCTCGACGTAGTCCAGCGTGAACGGGCGCTGCGGGTGGCGGGCGAGCTGAACCCGCTCCATCGGATTTTGCGACTCCTTCGAGCCGGCTTTCAGATCGTCGAGCTTCTGTTCGAGCGCCGTGAGCTCCTTGCCCGCGTCCAGCCCGCGCTCCCGGGCGAGGCCCTGGAGCCGTTCGATCTGTGTCTTCAGCTCGTGTATGTCCCGGTCGAAATCGACTGGCGAATCCATGCTCACCCCTGAGCGCGGACGAGCCGGACCCGGTCCGACCCGAAGAGCTCTTTGAGTTCGTCCATCAGCCTGGCCGTCGGGGCCACCTTCAACGACCGCGAGCGGAACCGACCGCCGCCGTTCGGTTCGCCACCCGCGGCGCCACCGTTGGCCTCCACGAGCACATAGAGCGGCGCGTCGCCCGGGCTGCCTCGCAGGGCGGCCGTGGCCGCGTCGATCCTTTCGGCCTGCTCGCCCCGGGACAGGCGCACCTCGATCCCGATGCTGCCCGCCTCACGGATCACGGCCAGCGGGATCGCCTCGTCCAGGAAAATGGGCGGGTCGTCCTCGTCACGATCCCGACCTGATACCTGACCCCGGACGAGCACGGCCGCGTCCTGCACCAGCGCGGTCCGGTACTTCTCCCAGACCTCGCCGAACGCCAGCACCGTGGCGGTGCCACGGAAGTCCTCCACCGTTAGACGCCCCCATTCCTGCCCATTGCGCTTCGAGATCTGGCGAGCCACGCTCGTGACGACGCACGCCAGCTCCACCTTCCGGTCCCGGTGCTCCACCAGGTTCGCCGTGTTCACGTCGGCGAACAACGCCATCTCGTCGGTGAACTTCTCCAGCGGGTGCCCGCTGATGAAGAAACCGAGCACCTCCTTTTCCCGCGCCAACCGGTCGGCTTCAGGCCACTTCGGCACGTCCGGCAGGCGTGGCGCCTCCGTCGCCGGCGCGGCCTGCTCGCCCCCACCGAATAGCGAGCCCTGGCCGCTCTCCCGGTCCGCCTGCCTGAGCTGCGCTTCGCCCACGGCCTGCTCCAGCCCGGCCATGAGCTGGGCCCGATGGCCGAACGAGTCGCACGCGCCGG
>CAYXJH010000213.1:0-5980 GCA_964465415.1 uncultured Gemmatimonadaceae bacterium | reverse complement strand
ACTGTACGGCCTGAGGTCCTATGGCGTGAGCCAGCGGCGGCGGGAGATCGGAATCCGGATCGCGCTGGGCGCGATGCATGGCCGGGTGCAGGGAATGGTCGTGCGCCAGGGCGCCACGCTCGCCCTGGTCGGGCTCGGTGTCGGGATCGCCGCCGCGGCCGCGCTGACCCGTTTCATCGCGCATCAGCTGTACGGCGTGGAGGCCGGCGACCCGGCGACGTTCGCGGCGGCCGTCGTGTTCCTGCTGACCATCGCCGTCATCGCGAGCTACATCCCGGCCCGACGGGCGGCCCGGGTGGACCCCATGATCGCGCTGAGAGAGGAGTAGTCCATGAGCCGAATGGTCCAGACGGTCCGCCACGCCGCCCGGTCGTTGCGACGGAGTCCGGGCTTCGCCGCCGTCTCCGTGATCACGTTAGGGATCGGGATCGGCGCGACGACGGCGATCTTCGCCCTGCTTCACGCTGTGGTGATCTCACCGCTGCCATATCCGGATGCGAACCGTCTAGTCCATGTCGGACACCCGGTGCCGGGGCTGAATCCGGAGTGGAAATGGGGGGTGTCGGAGGCGGGGTTCTTCCATTTCCTGGACCACAACCAGAGCCTGACGAGCCTGGGCGCCTATACGGCCATGACCCTGACGGTTTCCGGGGACGGGCCGGCCGAGCAGGTGCCGACGGGTGCGGTCAGCGCGAGCCTGTTCGAGGTCCTCGGGGCGCGGCCGTTCCTGGGTCGGCTGCTGGCGTGGGAGGACAACGAGCCGGGGCGGACGCCGGTGGTGGTCCTGGGCCATGGTTTCTGGCAGACCCGGTACGGCGGCGATCCGGCCATGATCGGACGCACGATCGACGTCGAGGGGAACCCGATGGAGGTGGTCGGCGTCACGGAGCCCGGTCTCCGTCTTCCCGGTCAGGCCACCGGCCTCTGGTTCCCGGTGCAGATCAGTCGCGCCAATGAGCCGGTGAACTGGCACAGGTTCCAGGTGATCGGGCGACTGGCGGAGGGGGTGCCCGTCGCGACTGCCGCCGCGGACCTGGAGCGCCTCACGGCGCAGTTCCCCGACGTGGCCGGGGCCGCGTACTCGCCGAGCTTCATGGAGGAGTCTCGTTTCGCCGTGGAGACCATCCCGCTGCGCGACCAGGTGGTGGGCGATGTGGCCGGGGTGCTCTGGATCCTGCTCGGGGCGGTGGGCCTCGTGCTCCTCATCGCCTGCGTCAACGTGGCGAACCTCTTCATGGTCCGGCTGACGTCCCGCCGTCGCGAGCTCGCGGTGCGCACGGCGATCGGCGCATCCCGCGGCGACATCGCATGGCGCTACGGCGGTGAAGCCATGCTGCTGGGGCTGGCGGGCGGCCTTCTGGGCCTGGGTCTGGCCTGGGCCACGATCCGGGTCGTGATCGCCACCGAGCCGGGTTGGATCCCGCGCCTGTCGGAACTGGCGCTGGGCTGGGAAGCGGCCGCCTTCGCCACCACCATCGCGCTCCTCAGCGGCTTGCTCTTCGGGCTCGTCCCCGCGCTACGCGGCGTTCCGGACCCGCTGGCCCTGCGAGAGAGCGCCGGCACCACGGCTTCCAGGCGTCAGCTTGCCCTGCGGCGCGGGCTGGTGGCGGCTCAGGTCGCTCTGGCCGTGGTCCTCCTGGCGGCCGCGGGACTCATGCTGGAGACGTACCGGAATCTGAACGGCGTGGACCCGGGCTTCGATCCGCGGGGCGTGCTCACCGCGCAGATCTCGCTACCCCAGGCGGGCTACGGGTCGGAGGTAGGGGCGTTCACGTTCTGGCGAGACTTCATGGACGAGGTGCGATCGCTTCCGGGTGTGACCGCCGTCGGCGCGACCCAGTCGCTCCCGCTTGCAGGCGGTGGCGGATGCTCCATGGTCTTCTCCGACGACCCGGCCGCGCAGGCACGCAACACGTCCTGCTTCGCGTCCACGGTCCGCGTGTCTCCCGGATACTTCGAGGCCATGGGCATCCAGGTTCGTGGCCGTACGCCGACGTGGGCCGACACCGAGAACGGGGTGGGCGAGGCCGTGATCAGCCAGGCCGTCGCGGACCGGCTGTGGCCGGGGGAGGACCCGATCGGGAAGGGGATCCGGGGGAACGGCGCCAATCCGCCGTTCTACCGGATCGTCGGCGTCGCGTCCCACGTCCGGGCGCTGGGGCTGGACGAGCCGCCCATCGAGCGGGTGTACTTCCCGCTCGTCGCCATGGAAGGGGCTCAGCTCTGGGGTCCGCCCACGGGCATGACCCTCGTCGTCCGGGGCGATGGCGCCGACCCGACGCTGCTGGCGCCGACGATCCGTGAGATCGTCCAGCGCACCGACGCCACGATCCCGATGCAGAACATCCGGCCCATGCGTGAGGTCGTCGCCGAGTCCATGGCGCGGACCTCGTTCACCATGTTGCTGCTGGGGATTGCGGCACTCATGGCCCTCGTGATCGGGCTGGTCGGCCTCTATGGCGTCGTCTCCTACGTGGTCGAGCAACGGCGGAGCGAGATCGGCATCCGCATGGCGCTCGGTGCCGATGGCCCGCGCGTGGCGCGCATGGTCATGGGTCAGTCGACGGGTCTGGCCCTGGGCGGGATCGTGGCCGGCGTGATCGCCGCCGTCTTCACCACCCGCGTCATGCAGTCGCTCCTGTTCGAGGTCGGAGCGGCGGACCCGCGGGTCCTCGGGGTCGTCGCGATGCTGCTGTTGACCGTAGCGCTGCTCGCCAGCTGGCTCCCCGCCCGCCGGGCCAGCCGCGTAGATCCGCTCACGATCCTGAAGACGGACTGACTGCCATGGATGCCCTCTTCCAGAACCTGAAGTTTGCCGGGCGCCAGGTGACCCGGAATCCTGGCTTCGCCGTCGTCGTCATGCTGACGATCGCGTTGGGGGTCGGTGCCACCACTGCGATCTTCAGCCTGGCCAACTCGCTGCTGCTCCGGCCGCTGCCGGTGCAGGACCCGGATCGGCTGATCGGCATGGTCGCCGTCCGGGAGTCCGGGGACGACTGGTACACGTTCTCCTACGCGCATATCCAGGAGTATCGGGAAGGGTCGCGGGGCGTGGTGCGGTTCGGAGCGCAGGGGTTCGACCAGGTGGCGTTCCAGGCCGGCGACGAAGCACGGATGCTGACGGCCTCGTTCGTGACCGGCGACTACTTCGATATTCTGGGGCTGACCCCTGCCCACGGCCGGTTCATCATGGCGGAGGAGGAGCGGGCGGGTTCGCCGGAGCCCGTCGCCGTGATCTCCCACGGCCTGTGGCAGCGCCAGTTCGGCGAGGATCCGGGCGTGCTGGGCGCCACGATCCGTCTGAACAGCCAGTCGGTGACGGTGGTCGGGGTGGCACCCGCCGGGTTCCAGGGCATCGAGCGCGGATTCGCCGCGGACGTCTGGGTCCCCATCCCGCTCTATGCGGTGCTTGGCCCCGGCTCCGATATCGACCATCCGGACCGCTTCACCTGGCTGGTCGGCTTCGGTCGTCTCACGCCCGGGCAAGACGCCCGGGCGGCGGAGGCGGTCCTGAGCGGGATCGCCCGCGGGATCGAGGCGCAGAGCGCCGTGGACCGAGGTGTGGTTGGCGTCCGCGTGTCTCCTCTGACGGGGTTGCAACCCGACCTGATCACTCCAATCCGCCTCTTCTTTGCGCTGCTGCTCGCGGCAGCCGGGCTCGTGCTACTGATCGCCTGTGTGAACGTCGCGGGGATGCTCCTCGTCCGTGGCACCGCGCGGCGCCGCGAGGTGGGCGTGCGCCTGGCGCTGGGCGCCGGGCGACGTCGCCTGGTCGGGCAGCTGTTGACCGAGACGACCCTGTTGTTCCTTGCCGGCGGTGCGATCGGCGTCCTGGCCGCCACCTGGTTCACGCGGCTGCTGTCCGCATTGCCGCAGCGGTTGCCGGGCGAGCTGGCCATGCTGAGGCTCGACGCGGCGGTCGACGTCAGGGTCATCGCGTTCGGCCTGGCTCTCTCGTTTGGTACCGCGCTTGTCTTCGGGCTGGCCCCGGCGCTGCGGGCGTCCCGGCCGGAGCTGATCTCCGCGCTCAAGGAGGGCGCCGGCGCCACCACGCGGCGGTCCCGCCTGAGGAGCGCGTTCGTGACCGGCCAGATCGCGCTCTGCATGCTGCTGCTGGTCAGCGCCGGCCTTCTCGTGCGCTCGCTCCAGGGCGCGCTCGCCATCGACCCCGGGATGGATGGGCGCGGGGTGGTGGTGGGCACGGTCGATATCGGACCCCATGGCTACGACGAAACGCGCGGCCGGTTGTTCTACCAGCAGCTGCAGGAAAACCTGTCCGCCCGGCCCGAGATCGAGTCGGTGGCGCTCGCCGGCTACGTGCCCCTGACGTTCACGGAGATCGTGCGAGGCGTGGTGATCCCCGGTCACGAGCCGCCGCCGGACCGGGAGAGCTTCCCCATGGACGCGAACACGGTAAGCGCGGGGTACTTCGAGACGCTGCGGATCCCGCTGGAGGGACGTGGCTTCACAACCGCCGACGGCGCGGACGCGAGCCGCGTCATCATCATCAACCGCACGATGGCGGACCGGTTCTGGCCGGCCGGCGATGCGCTGGGCCAGCGGGTGCTCCTGGGAGGCGAGGAGGCCGAGATCGTCGGGATCGCGGCCGACGGCAAGTACCACCGGCTGGTCGAGGATCCCATCGCCTTCATGTACCTCCCGTTCGAGCAGGACTACCAGTCCAAGATGGTCGTGCACGCCAGGGCGGTGGGCCCGACCGCGCCGCTCCCGACGCTGATGCGGCGAGACCTGGCGCGGCTCGATGGCAACGTTCCGCTGCACGCGGTGGTGGCGCTCGACCGCGCGATGCGCGTGTCGCTGCTTCCGAACCGGTTGGCGGCGATCGCGATCGGGGCTCTGGGCGTCCTGGGCTTGCTGCTCGCGGCCGTGGGACTCTACGGCGTGCTGGCGTTCGTGGTGAGCCAGCGGACGCGGGAGATCGGCGTGAGGGTGGCCCTGGGCGCCCGGGCCGTCGACATCATGCGACTGGTCTTCGGGCAGGCGGGAGCCCTGGTGCTGGCGGGACTGGGTATCGGGCTGATCCTGGCGTTCGGCACCACACGGCTGCTGGGCGCCCTGCTCGTGAACGTCAGCCCGCTGGACCCGCTGACCTTCGTCGTCGTCTCCATGCTGCTCGGCGCGGTCGGCCTGCTGGCCGGGTACGGACCCGCCCGGCGGGCGATCCGCGTCGACCCAACGATCACAATGAGGTCCGAGTGAATATGAATCACAGCACGTCGCACCCGCTGGTCCGCACGCGAAGCCTGGAACGTCGCTACGAGTCCGGCGGCGGCCATGTCCACGTCTTGCGGCAGATCACGCTGGACGTGGAGCCGGGCGAGTTCCTCACGATCATGGGCCCATCGGGCGCCGGGAAGACCACGCTCCTGAGCATCCTCGGGATGCTGGATCATGAGTGGGGTGGCGAGTACTGGCTGGCCGGGGAGCCGGTGCACGCACTGAAGGCCAAGAAGCGGATGGAACTGGGGCGCCGCTACGTGGGCTTCGTGTTCCAGCAGTACCACCTGCTCGATGACCTGACCGTGGCTGAAAACCTCGACGTCCCGCTGTCGTACCGGGACGTGCCCCGGGCCGAGCGCCAGTCATTGGTGGCGGATACCCTGGACCGGTTCGGGATCGTCGGAAAGAAGGACTTGTACCCGAGCCAGCTGTCCGGTGGTCAGCAACAGTTGGTGGGCGTGGCGCGCGCCGTCATTGCCAGCCCCCGGCTGATCCTGGCCGATGAGCCCACGGGCAGCCTCCATTCGCGGCAGGGTCGGGAGATCATGGAGCTGTTCGCCGAGCTGAACGAGCAGGGCACCACGATCATCCAGGTCACCCACAACGAGGACTGGGCGGGGTTCGGCAACCGCGTGATCGAGTTGGAGGATGGCTGGACGGTCCGGGACGGGCCTGTGACAGCGGGGGCCGCCGAGGCGGGGCGGTCGGCCGGCTCATCGCCGGCGAGCCCGGCCGGCGG
>CAYXJH010000212.1:0-5985 GCA_964465415.1 uncultured Gemmatimonadaceae bacterium | reverse complement strand
GCGGATCATGCCGTGACCAGGCGGGCTATGGCGACGACGAGCACGGTCCCGATCAGGACCGCCATCACGATGAGCGTCGCGAACTGCGTTTCCGACATGCCTACATACGTACGGTACGGGTCTGTACCGGCCCCGGCCGGGCGATCGATCCGCGCGGATGCGGGCCGCTTCAAGCGGATCCGGCGGTTGTCGAACTTCTCGACGAGGACCCAGCCGAGCTGGGCCTCTTCCTCAAGGATGCCTTCCAGCTTGTCCTGTCGTCGAAAGCCGCCGGTCATGGAGCGCAGGATCTTGAACTCCCAATCCCCATCCAGCTCGTCGCGACGGTAGGTGGTCATCTCCTCTTCCTCCTGGCGTCTTCGCTGGGCGGCCGCGGCAGCGGCGGCGGCTCCACTCAAGGTCGGGTCTCCGCGGGTGCGTGGGGATGGAACTTCGAGACGCCGAATCCGGCGCTCGACAGACGATGATGGGATCGAGTCGGAAACGAGTCAAGCACGCGCACGCACGGGCCCGTCAGGGACCCTCCAGGCCGACCCGGTGGGCGAGGGCCTCGAACTCGGGGTCCCCTCGCATGTCCTCGAATCCGGGATCGACGCGGAGGAAGACCATGGAGTGGGCGCGCTCGACCAGCGCTCTGGCGAGCCAGGCCAGCGCGGTTTCGCGACTTCCCAGGGCCACGTGTGCACGCGCAATCTCGTAGGACGGTATGTAGCTCTCGCCATCTTCCGCCTCCAGCTCATCCAGGAGGGCCCGGGCCTGATCGGTCCGACCGCTGAGGGCCAGGGTACGGGCGAGAGCGGCGCGGGTGATGGTGCTCCGGTCGCCCAGGGCGAGTGCGCGGCGGATCGCGGTCTCGGCTTCTTCGAACCGGTCCAGGCGTTCGAGCGACTGGCCCATCCACAGGTGCGCGAGCGCGAAACCGTCATCCAACTCCAGCGTGCGACGACACTGGAGGATCGCTTGTTCGTAGTCGCCGGCGTAATACCGGACCCAGCCCAGGGCGGCATTGGCGATGAGCGACAGGGGGTCGAGCTCCTGGGCACGGCGCATCGCGGCTTCCGCTTCGGTGAAGCGGCCCATGGCGGTGAGGAAGTTGGCGTACCACTGATGTGCCGTGGAATAGCTGGGCGCGAGCTCGATGGCGCGGAGGAACTCGATTTCGGCCCGGTCCCATTCCCAGTCATAATAGAGTGCGACGTAGCCCAGCGTGGCATGAGCGCCGGCCAGGGTCGGATCGAGCTCCAGTGCCCGTAGCGCAGCCGACTTCGCCGTGGGAAATGCCACGTGCGGGGGTAGGAGGTCGTAGAATCCGAGAACTGCGTAGGCGTCGCCCAGCCCCACATGGGCCCGGGCGTAGTCGGGGGCGAGCTTCACCGCCTCCTCCAGGACACGGACGGACCGGTGCAGGTCGGGACCGGTCCTCCGGTGCCAGAAGAACCGCCCCTGCAGATACAGGTTGTACGCGCCGGGGTCGATCTGCTGGACGGTCGACGTAGCCGTCGTCGCTGGCAGCAGCCGCAACTGGAGGCGCGCGGCGATGGACCGGACGATCTCGTTCTGGATCTGCAGGACATCCTCTATCCGGCGCTCGTAGGTTTCCGACCAGAGGTGGTATCCGTCGGCGACGTCCACGAGGCGCACCGTGACCCGGACCCTGTCATCGAACAGCCGCACGCTCCCCTCGACGATGGCTCCCACCCCCAGCTCCTCGCCGATCCGCTGCGCGCCAACCTCACGGTCACGGAACACGAACGCGGATGTCCGGCCCACGACCCGGAGTCCCTCGACGGCGCCGAGCACGGCGATCAGCTCCTCGGCGAGGCCGTCGGCGAAGTAGGCATGCTCGGTCCCCGGTCCGAGGTTGATGAAGGGAAGGACCGCAATATCCCGCGGACCACCGCGGTCGTCCGTCCGACTCCCCGTGAAGAGGCTGGCGACCAGAAACAGGATCACCCCTACGAGGGTGACCGCCGGGATCAGCGCCCGCACCGCGGGCCTGACCCTTCTCCCAGTGGATTCCGGCAGATCCCCCGCCGGAGTTCCGGGTGTCCCCGACGGATCGGCTGGGGGACGGACCGTTGGAGCCGCCGTCGCCGATGCCCGGGGGTAGGACGTGTCCGTGGCCGGCGCGGGATCTTGCTGAAGGCGCTCGACCAGAGCCCTCAGCTCGGGGTCGGGCACGGCGCCGAGCTCCCTCTCGAGCGCACGTTCATGCGCCCGCGCCTGCTGGATCGCCGCGCCGTGATTGCCGGCGCGGGCCAGGGCTTCCATCAGGCGCAGGGTCACCCGACTGCTGAGGGGATCAACCGCGGCGAGGCGTCGCCACCACCGTATCGCGGTAATGGCATCGCCCCGCTGTTCAGCCTCGCGGGCGACTGCCTCCAGCGCCCGAGCATACTCGGAGGCGAGCTCATCGCGCACCCGCGCGGTCCATCGCTCGAACTCATCCGCCTCAGGGAGGAAGAACCCGTCGAGGAATGGCCCGGCGTATAGCTCCGCCGCGCGATCGAACTCGCCCGCCGAGATCGCGGCCCTGAAGCGCACGACATCGCAGGGGAGGCGGTCCGTGTCGAGTCGGAGGTCGTCACCGGTCGTCAGCACCGCTTCGATGTCCAGGCCCCGGTGGATCCGGTAGATGGAGTCGGACAGCAGGCGCCTGCCCCGTGCCTCGGTGGCCGATGGCCACAGGTAGGCGATGACCTTTTCGCGCGTGATTCGCGGGTGCAGCGCCAGGAGGGCGAGAAGCGCCAGCCGGTGCCGATGGGACGCTCGCCCCCCCAGGGGGCCTGCCGGCCCCTCGATGGATGCGCCGCCGAAAACCCTGAGGTACACGTTCGATCTTGGCCGAGGAGATACGGACGCTGGCGTGATGGACGCGGACGACCGCCGCCCCACAATAGTAGGGCGCTCCGTGAGCCGGGATCAAGGCACTGCCGAAAGCGAAGCGGAAAGCGCTGCGGAAAGCGATGGCCCGCGCGACGTTGTCGTCGCGCGGGCCCAGGGTCTCAGTCGCAGCTGACGTTGGGGTTGTAGTCCGCGAACATTCCGCTCGGGTTGTTCTTCCACACCCAGACGTGCAGCATCCAGAGGTTGAAGGTGTTGTTGTGGACGAATTCCTGCCCGAACAGCACCGGCGGTGTCTCGTCCGCTCCCCGGATATCGAACGGGATGATATACTCGACGGCCACCATCCGTGGCTTCCCGCTGGGGCCGAGCTCGTAGAGGATGACCTCGGGCTGGTCGACCACGACCTGATCGTTCACGAGCGATGGGTTCAGGTAGTGATAACCCATTCCACCATGCTCACCATGATCCAGGCACTCGGCTCCGGTGACCGGATGCGTTACGAGGACCTCGTAGCCCGCCGCCTTCGCACGGTCGAGATCATGGAACGCCGCGGTCGCACGCCGTAGCGCCGCGAGCTCACGGTTCACCTGTGCGGCCGCCGGGCTGTTGCCTCGCTCGGCCGCCGGCGCGGCGGCGAGCTCGGTGTGCACGGGAACCGCGCTGCCAGTGTCCGAAACGACGGACGTCTCGTCGCAGGCTAGCAGGATGCCAATCAGGGCGAGCCCGGTCAGGCCGACATCCCGCAAGCGTGTTGTCTTCACCATCTCTGTTCCTCCTGGCGATTCATGGGGGGATCCGTTCTGCCGCGTTTCTGCGCGGACGCCCCACGATGAGGCGACGGTGTCGTCCGCCCATCGCCACCGTGTCGCCCCAGGGTCGCCGGCCCGCCCCGGTCCGACGATGTCGGGTTTTCGTCGAGTTCTGCGCGTATCTGGGTGTAGGCCCTCTGAAGACCACCCGGTCCACCGTGTTGGGCGACACTCGACTCCCGGTGGGCCCAGACGCGCGCACCCGAGGGGAAAGCATGATGCGAATCCGAATCCCGGGCCGCAGCCTGTTCGCCGGCCTCCTCCCGCTCCTCGTTCTGAGCTTTACGTCGTGCAGCGACAGCGGCGTAGAGCCATCGCCGACCCCGCCGCCGGACACCGTCGCGCCCCCGCAACCGCCACCTCCGCCAGAGACGCTCACCATGGAGGAGGCTGAACGCCTCTTCGACCTGGAGACCTTCGGTGGCAACGGCCGAACATGCCTGACCTGTCACACGAAGGCCAACGGAACGATCACCCTGGAAGACGTGGCACAGCGGCTCGCGACAGACCCGAACGACCCCCTGTTCCGCCATGACGGCCTGGATGACGGCGTCGAAGGCGTGCGCCGCATCCTGGCGCACGCGACGATCCGGGTGGAGCTCACCCTGCCACCCTTCGTGCGGATCGCCGGCAACCCCGACCAGCGCACCATAGTGGTGAATCGGGGCGTGCCGACGACCATGAATGCACCCGCCCTGGACGGGCAGGGAAGGACCGCGCTGATGCTCGACCTCCGCGACCCCACGCTCCGGGCTCAGGCGCTCGGCGCCATTCGCGGCCACGCCCAGAGCGCCGTCGAGCCTACGGACCCGCAGCTGGACGCCCTCGCCGAATTCCAGAAGACGGACGATCGCTTTTTCTCCTCCGCCGCTCTGCGTTCCTTCGCTCTGAGCGGGGGAACAGTACCCCCGTTGCCCCAAGGGGCCAACGAGTCGGAACGCCGGGGCCGGCTCTTCTTCATCGACACCCCGATGACGCCGGGCAGCAAGGAGGGCGCGTGCGCACTCTGCCACAGCGGCCCGAACCTGAACGAGCTCAACGCCGCCGCCGCAGCCGCGCTTCCCGGCGCACGGGGCGCGGCGGGCGCGAAGTTCGCCAACGTGAGGGTCGCGGAGACGAACGCCACTGACAATCCGAGGCACACCTTCCTGGTCGATGGCCCTGGCGGCACCAGGACCATCGTCCTGTCCGACCCCGGGATAATGTTGACCCCGCGGGACGAGTCCCCGCAGATGACCGCGTTCATCCCCGCCAACGTGCATCCGGCGGAGTTCGCGGGGTTCTTCAAGACGCCGTCCCTGTGGGGGATCGCCCGGACGGCACCGTACTTCCATGACAATTCCGCGAAAACGCTGCGGGAGGTCGTGGATCATTACGCGGACGTGTTCTTCAAGAACGAGTTCATCGCGAACGGGCTGATCATCCTGACCGAGCAGGACCGCCAGGACATCGTGGCGTTCCTGGGGCGTCTGTGAGGCTCGAGCCTCACAGACGCCCCCGTGATTCCTTGCACTGCCCATCGGCACGTCCCTAACTTGGCAGCAATAGGCGTGCGTTCTCCTCGCTCGCGCGGACGGCGCTCCTGGGCTGAACCGGGTGCCCGTGGAGGTCGGATGACGACCGATGGCAGGGGTCCGGAACGCGATGTCACCGACCTCCTCCTCGACATTCCTGGCGGCGGTCGCCAGGCAATCGACCAGCTCCTTCCGCTGGTGTACGACGAGCTCCGCCACGTCGCGCACCGGTTGCTCCTTCGCGAGGACAGCGGGCATACGTTGACGACCACTGCGCTCGTCCATGAGAGCTATGTGCGTTTGGTCGATCAGCGCCGGGTGGCCTGGAACGATCGCGCCCATTTCCTCGCCGTTGCGTCGGTGGCCATGCGGCGCGTTCTGGTCGACTACGCGCGAAGACATCGCGCGGCGAAGCGGGGCGCGGGCCGCCCGTCGCTTCCGCTCGATGCCGCCGCGGCGCTCGCGGACGAGCGCGCGGAAGAAATGCTGGCACTGAACGAGGCACTCACCCGGCTCGCCAGCCTGAACGAGCGACTGGCGCGTGTCGTGGAATGTCGGTTCTTCGGCGGACTCACCACCGAAGAGACCGCCGCGGCGCTCGCGGTGGACCCTCGCACCATCGAGCGCGATTGGGTCAAGGCCAAGAGCTGGCTGTTCCGGGAGCTTCGGGACCCATGATGGACCCCACCGCCGACCGCCGGACCCGGGCGCCGTCAAAGAGGACGGTCAGCCACTGCGGCTCGGGGAGTTCACTGGGGGCTTCCCGAACGACGACATCCTGTTTGAACAGTACGGTCCCGTGCCGGAAGAAGTCG
>CAYXJH010000211.1:0-5995 GCA_964465415.1 uncultured Gemmatimonadaceae bacterium | reverse complement strand
GCGGCGTCCTCCGGCACGACGGCGATCTCCGTCCGGGTCTCGATCCGGTCGTCCGACCGGTGGAAGGTGACACGATCGGTGGCCAGGAGTGCACGGTACCAGTCGGCGGGCGCACGCACCGGCTGATGCGCCGCCGACCAGCGCCGGCCGCTGGCCACGTCCTTCAGATAACAGTACTGGCCGGTGGCGTCCCGGGTCGGATCGTCCCGCCAGCGTGTCACCGCTATGTCATCGAACCGGCTGTAGCCGGATCCGCTGTGCGTCAGCATCAACGTGTACGGGTGCCGGCCCAGGAGCGCCACGTGAGGGTGTGGCGTGTCCGGACGGTCGAACTCGCGCACCATCGGGCTCTCGGCCTCCGGATCGGGGAGCGCCTCCCCGGCGCGGGTCTCCTGCGCCTCCTGTAGCACGAGCCTGCGCGGGATCCGCTCGTAGAGCAGAAGCTCCGCGCCGCGTACCAGTGGGTCCGCGTGGAAGCGCTCCTGCCATACGTTTCCGATGAGGCCGTTGGTGAGCGCGACGAGGCTCATCCCCACGTGGTGCGCCATGTAGGTCCCGACCACCGCGTAGCGCGACCCGGGGTCCGGGCGCGTGTAGTCGAGGGCGTCCCGGAACCCGTAGGTACCCAGGGCACCCTTCGCCTCGAGCGCGGCGAGGTTGCTCATGGCGTGGTGGGGATCCACCGCGATGGCGAGCAGCGACGCGTACGGCGCGATGACCAGGTCGCGATCGAGGCCCCGTTTCAGTGCCAGGTCCGGCACCCCGAACGCTCGGTACTGGTACGTCAGGTGACGGTCGCGGAGGTTGTACGCGCTCTCGCTCACCCCCCAGGGCAGGCCCTGCTCCCTCCCGTAGGCGATCTGGCGCCGTACCGCACCGCCGAACGTCAGGTCGAGGAGCGTCGCGGGGAACGAGCGCATCACCAGCCCGGGCATCAGGTACTCGAACATGCTGCCGCTCCACGAGACGAGCGCTGTCTCTCCAGCGGCGTGGGTAAGCGTACGCCCCAGGCGGAACCAGTGCTCGACGGGGGCATCGCCCTTGGCGATGGCCACGAAGCTCGCGAGGCGCGACTCCGAGGCCAGGAGGTCATAGAACGACGAGTCGAGCGTGCGGTTCCTGTGGTGGAACCCGATGGAGAAGAGCTCGCGCCTTTCGTCGAAGAGGAACCGGAAGTCCATCTCCTCCACGTACCGGCCGGCGCGATCCGCCAGCGCTTCGAGCCGTGTCTGGAGATCGCGGGTCGGCGCACCTTCCAGGAGCGCATGTCGCAACGCCAGCAGGTGGCCGGCCAGGTTTCCGCTGTCCACCGTGGACACGTACGCCGGCTCCAACACCTCGAGGTCGGCCAGGTTGTACCAGTTGAAGAAGTGTCCGCGGTAGCGGCGCATGCGCTCCAGCGACTGGAAGGCGCGCTCCAGGCGACCCGTCATGTCCTCGGTGTCGATGAGGCCCAGGTCGCGCGCGCTCGCGATCGCCAGGAGATGGAGCCCAATGTTCGTCGGCGATGTCCGCATCGCCACGACCGGGGTGGGGTCCTCCTGGAAGTTGTCCGGAACCAACCAGTGGGTGTCGGCCGTCACGAGCTCAGCGAAATACCGCCAGTGCGCCCGGGCGTAGCGGATCGCTTCGTTGCGGTCTTCGGCGGTCATCAGCCGCCCCTTCGCCCGGGCCGGCCTGCTCAGCGCCTGGCCGATCACGGGCGACACGGCCCAGAGGCCGGCCAGCGGGAGCACGGCAACGGCCAGCGGTAGCCCCGCTGCCCCGCCCAGGACCTCCAAGGCCGCTACACCCACGACGATCAGGGCCATGGCGACCGCAGACCACATGTTGCGCCATGCGCCACCCGTGGCCGTCGCCGCCACGGTCTCGGCGTGCGAAGCGCTCTGCCACTGCAGGAGTCGGCGCCGGCTGACCAGGAGCCGCCAGAGCGTTCGGATGATGGCATCGGCGGAGACGAACGCCTGGTGCGGCAGGAACACGATCGCCAGCCCGACCTGCTGCGCGCTGGTAGCGGCGTCACGTCCGACCGCCGCGTAGTACGCACGCCAGGACTTGTCCAGGGGCGGGCGCACCGCCGCAAGCACCAGGGAGGCAATCCAGGGGCCGGCAATGGCCGCGAGGGCCAGCACAGTCCAGCGGAGCGGCGAGCCTGGCAGGACGGTCCAGCCGGCGACCAGGAACGCGAGCTGGGCGATCTCGGTCGTGCTGCGCCTCAGATTGTCGACGATCTTCCAGCGCGAGAGGGCGGGCAGGCGATTGCGCTCGGGCCCGTCGGGCCCGGGGACGTGGGGGGTGAGCCATTCCAGCAGCTGCCAATCGCCCCGGATCCAGCGGTGCTTGCGGCGCGTGTACGTGAGATAGCGTGTCGGGTAGTCGTCGTAGACGTTGATGTCCGTGGCCAGGCCGGCACGAGCATAGCTGCCCTCGATCAGGTCGTGGGAGAGCAGGGTGTTCTCCGGGAACCGGCCGTGCGTGGCCTCCTCGAAGGCATCGACGTCGTAGATCCCCTTCCCCGTGAAGCTCCCCTCGCCGTACAGGTCCTGGTAGACGTCGGAGACCGCGGTGGTGTACGGGTCCACGCCCGGGTGACCGGAGTGGATCGCCGCGAAACGAGACGCGTGCGCGCTGGGGAGCGAGACGCCCACCCGCGGCTGAAGGATGCCGTACCCGCGCACCACCCGACCGCGCGCAGGATCGTACACCGCATGGTTCAGCGGGTGTGCGATCGCGCCGATCAGCTGTGCCGCGGCCGCGGGCGGGAGCACCGTGTCCGAGTCCAGCGTGATCACGTAGCGGACGCGACGGAGCGGCTCGACATTGCCGACCACCGCCGTGAACGCGCCGTCCGCGCCGCGGAGGAACCGGTTGAACTCGGCGAGCTTGCCCCGCTTTCGCTCCCACCCCATCCACACGCCCTGCGACGGGTTCCACCGTCGCGGCCGATGCAGGAGGTAGAAGGCGTCCTGGCCGCCACCGGCGTATTGATGGTTGAGCGACCGTACCCGCTCGGCCGCCGCGGCAACTATCTCCTCATCCTCCGCGCAGGTCTCCGTCGCGGCGTCGGTGAAGTCACTGAGCACCGCGAAGTGAAGGTGACGCTGGCGGTTGGCCAGGAACTGGACCTCCAGGTGGTCGAGCGCGTCACCGACGGCCTCCACGCTGTCGAACAGCGTAGGCACCACCACGGCGGTCCGGAACTGCTCCGGGATTCCGCTTCGGCCCCGCAGATCGAGCGCAGAGATCCGACGGGGAGGGAGGAAGACCGTGATCAGCTGGTTGACCACGGAGATCGCCAGGTCGAGCGCCGGCAGGAACGCGACCAGAAGGACGGCCAGCCACGCGGTCCGCGCCTCCACGCCGGCCAGCGCCAGGAGCGCACTGACTGCCGCGGCGGTAGCGGCGATGATTCCGCCACCCAGGATCAGGTCGGGGTGCCGCAGCACCCAGCGGTGCGCCGCCTCCATCGGGCCCGGCCGGTATCCGGTCGCGGCTTCGAGTTCAACGAGACCGTCATCGATGAGCCAGTAGCCCACGTGGGCCCGATGGCCGCTCGTGCCCGCCGGCCCCGCGGTCTCGGCCACGGCCAGATCGACGGCCACTCCGGCGACTTCTGCCTCGCCCATGCGGGTCCGGCGCGCGATCCGCTCGATTACGTGACGGTACCGGTCGCGGGTCGCGAACGTCATTCGCCCGTAGAACCCCGACGGGTCCCGGCTCAGGGCCGAGTCCACGGCGCTCTGACCCCCCACGAACGCCGGCCAGTCTATGTGCGTGATGGCCCGGAGGCTGGTGATACTGTGGGCCATGATGACCTGGGTCAGCGCCAGGTGCTGCGTCGATTGAGCCGTGGCATCCTCGGTGCTCAGCGCCCGATCGGTGATCCACTGCTCCACGTGCGCCAGCCGTGAGGACCCGTCGCCGCTCTGACGGAGCTGCCGCAGGAACCGCGAGATGAACACGGGGGACAGGCGCGGCGGCGCGTCGACGAACTGATCCAGCGTCGCGCCGAGCGCGCCGTCGCCATCGCTCGCCGCGGCGGCATCGATGCGGGCGGCCCAGGCATCCGCCTGCTCCACGTCGTCCATCCGCTGCGAAGTGCGCAGCGCCATTCGCCGCACGCTCTCGATCAACGCCAGCCGAAGCATGGCGGGGATCGCCCAGAGCTCGCCGATGGCCAGCGTCGACTTCTCCTGGAACGCGGCCACGAAGAGCTCCAGGTTGTCCACGTCCACCCGCGCCTCGGTGTGCGAGATGAGCGTGATGGCCAGCTCGTAGACCCGCGGATAGCCCGCCAGCGGTCCGCTGGCGAGCTCGGGCAGCTCGCGGTAGTAGCCCCGCGGCAACGTCGCCTGGACTTCCCGGATGTGCTCGAGCACCACATGAAAGTTCTCCAGGAGCCAGTCCCCGGCGGGACCGATGTCCACCTCCCGGGTGGTGCCGGCCGCCAGTCTGGATTGGATCTCTTGCAGGACGTGCCGCGTCTGGGTCAGGCGGGCGAGAAGTGGCGCACCACGGCGCGCGCCCGTGGCGTCTCTGAGCCGTTGTCCGACGGCAAGCGTCCGGGCCTTCGTGGCAAGCTGCTCGCTGCCCAGCAGCTCGCCACGGATTGGACCGACCACGAACTCGTCACGACTTGCGGACCGCCCGCGGGGACGGGGCCAGCGGAAGCGAAGCGCTCTCGGCGCGGCGGCGTCATCGGGCAAGATCGTCCTACCGCCTGGGGACCGGGATCGGGCGCCGACGCCAATCCGCCCGCGCGCTCCTCACGGCGCGCGGTCCGCGTCCCGCTTGATCGCGTACGCGGCGACCTGAAGCCGGGTGTGAAACGTCAGCTTCTCCATGATGTTGCGGAGATGGCTCTTGACGGTGTGGGTCGAGATGTCGAGGCGTTTCGCGATGGCCTTGTTGCTCATCCCCTCCGCGATCAGGTCGATCACGGCCCGCTCGCGCGGCGTGAACCGCACCGATTCCAGCGCCTCCGCCTCACCGTTGGCGAGCAGCTCCGTGGCGATCTCCGAAAAGAGGGTGCCGGTCATCCGGGACGGAAGCACGTCGCGACCCGCGGCCACCGACCGGATCGTGTCCACGACGTCGTCGAGGCTGGCGTCCTTCATGACGAACCCGGACACGCCCGCGCCGACGAACGCCATGATCTCCTCGTGCGCGGGGAGGAGGTCCATCACGACGATCCTGGCGTCCGGGAAGTCCTTCTTGACGGCCCGAGCGACCCGCACGCTGTCCCCGTTCTCGAGCCCGAGATCGAGGAGGATCACGCGCGGGTTGGCGTCCGGTGGGAGTGGCTCATGCCCGCTGGGCGCCCCGGCCACGACCCGGATGTCGGGATACCGGTTCAGCAACGACGTGATCCCCTCCCGCACCAGGCGATTGTCCTCGATGAGGGCCACCGTGATGACTTCGTCCCGGGGTTGATCGGTCATGCGAAGCTCTGCGTGGCAGGGGCCGGCGACGGCGTTGATCATAGGGCTGCCCCCCCTATTCCGGCAACCGCGTATCCCCCGGAATGACTAGCCCATCCGGGTGATGGTCATTCCCTGGCCGGACCGCGACCTTCAGGTCAGGCAGGACCATCACTTCCAGACCGCCTGGAGAGCCCTATGTCGAACCCCGGAATCATGGCCGCGCTGGCAGAGACCGGAACGCTATACATGCGGCGACTCAGCCCGTGACGCACCGCACGACCCCCACACGCCGCGGCGGCCGAGGAAGGTTCTCGACCGCCGCGGCGCTTACGTCGGCCCTGATCGCGGGATCCGTCCTCGCGGCGTGCGGAGGAGGGGATGGGGAGCCCATGCGAGGGGACGCCGTCGCCTCGCTGCTCCGTTCCGTCCCGGCCGATTCCGTGATCCGGCTCACCAGCGGCGACACGCTGCGGATCTCCGCTTCGACGCTCGCCTTCTACGGCGGCCGCGAGGGGCGGGCCGCCTGGGTCGGCCGGAAGATCGACCAGGGCCGTATAGGCCTCGTCCCACTC
>CAYXJH010000210.1:0-6007 GCA_964465415.1 uncultured Gemmatimonadaceae bacterium | reverse complement strand
GCTTGATCCCACCGATGATGGATTGCTGCAGGTCATGCGCCAGGGACTCACCGCCCTCCTGCGCGACCTGCCGGCGCTGCCGGACCCGCTGGCCCGGGCCGCGGCCTGGATCGGGTTGCACGAGTTGATGTTGGAGGGCGTCGTCCGGCCGGAGGCCATGCTGGACCTGGCGGCGAGGATCGTGGCCGTCGAGGAAGACGCCCTGGTCGCGGAGCAGGTCGCCGGCACCTTGCCGGCGCTCTTCTGGCGCTGGGTCGACCCGGCCGTGCGTCATGCCGAGGCCGCGCGTCTCGAAGCGCTCCTGCTGGAGCGGGTCGAGGCCGTCGACGGGGCATCGCGCAAAGCGGTCTACTTCAACGTCTGGCGCGACATCGCCACCACGGGCGCCGCGCTCGAGCGCATGGAGCGGATCTGGCGGGGCGATGAGCCCGTTCCCGGTTTGCCACTCGCCGAGCAAGACCTCTCCACGCTCGCCCTGCACCTGGCTGTCCGGGATGTGCCGGGCGCCACCTCGATCCTGGACGAGCAGGCCGCCCGCATCGACAATCCGGACCGCGGGGCACGATTCGAGTTCATCCGGAACGCGGTCGACCCGGACCCCGCGGTTCGCGACGCGTTCTTCGAGTCCCTCACCCGGCCCGAGCGCCGGGCCCGGGAGGAGTGGGTCGTCACGGCGGTCCGATACCTGAATCATCCGCTCAGGGTGGAATCATCCATCCCCTACCTGCGGCCGTCACTCGAGCTCCTGCGGGAGATCCGGGACACGGGTGACATCTTCTTCCCCACCCGCTGGCTCGATGCCGCCCTCGCCGGGCATTCCTCGCCCGCCGCCGCCGCGATCGTGGAGGACTTCATCGGCCGTCAGGAGAATTACCCGCCGCGGCTCATGGGCAAGCTGCTCCAGTCCGCCGATCCACTCTTCAGGGTGGCGTCGATGCGGGAGGCGGATACCGCCGACTGAGGGCTCGACCGCGCCCCGTGCCCGGTCCTGCGCTCAGCCCTCTTGCTCGCCGGCCGCTTCAGCCGCCTGGGCCGCCTGGGCCGCCTGGTCGTCCGTGACGACCTTGCGCTGCTCGAATTCGACCTGGAATCGGAGCGACCCCACCCCCTCGCGCAGGATGCGGGTCTTCGTCTGAGTCGAGCCGCCACGTCCCGCGGCGATCTCCATGGAGCCGGCCAGCTGGGAGAGACTGTCCAGCCCCGCGCCCATGAGCTCGAGCTTGAGCCGGCCGAACGCCCGCTTCATAGGCTGCGCCAGAAGCTCCGCCTGCTTTGGATCGCGGGTCGCCGCGAACCGTTCCACCAGGCCGTGCACATGCTGGACCTTGTCCGCCATCTGCTGGAGCGTGGCCACCTTCATCTGGGCGGCCGGGCTGAGATTACCTGCCATGCCGGGTAACGTACTCGAACGGCGGCGAACGGGCGAGGGAGGCCTCCGCGAGCCCACTACCGTTTCGTTCCACCACCCCGATCGTTACGTTCGGCGAATCCTGGAACCTGAGGAGGGGTTCGATGGAGCGAACGGCGTTGTTGAACGACCCCATGGTCATCTTCGCCTACCTGGCGGGGGTGCTGGGGCTGGTGTTCTGGCTGAGCAGTCGTCCAGCGCTGGCGAAGCTGTTCAAGGTCACGCCGCCCGTGATCTACGCGTACTTCATTCCCACCCTATCCACCACGATCGGGATCCTGCCGGCGGCGTCTCCGGTGTACGGCTGGATGGTCCGTTACCTGCTACCGTTCGCCCTGCTCCTGCTCATGATCACCGTCGACCTGAAGAGCGTGGCCAAGCTCGGGTGGATGGCGCTCATCATGGTCATGGCGGGCACGCTCGGGATCATGATCGGGGGGCCGGTGGCGCTCCTGGTGTTCGGGGCGTGGCTCCCGGCGGATGCGTGGATGGGCTTCGCCGCCCTGTCGGGCAGCTGGATCGGCGGCACCGCCAACATGGTGGCCATCGCCGAGAGCGTAGGCACGCCGGACGCGATGCTGGGACCGATCATCGTCGTCGATACCGTGGTGGGATACGGCTGGATGGGTGTGCTGCTGTTCTTCAGCGGCTGGCAGCTCTGGTACGACCGTCGGACGCGGGCCAGGACCGAGGCGCTGGAGGAGACGAACGTCCGGCTCGCGGCCGCCCAAACCCACCTCCACCCGGTCAGCCTGCCCTGGCTGGCGGCGATCCTGGGCGTAGGGTTCGTCGGGGCGGTTGCCGCCGTGTCGCTGGGCGACGCGTTGCCGGCCGTGGGCGACCCGACCATCATCAGCCAGACCACGTGGGCCGTCCTGATCGTGGTGACCGTCGGGCTGGCGCTGTCCTTCTCGCCACTGTACACACTGGAGGAGCACGGCGCGTCCCGGATCGGTTATCTTGCATTGTACCTGCTCCTCACCGCGATCGGGGCGCGGGCCGACCTGCGGGCGGTCCTGGACGCCCCGGCGTTCTTCGCGGCGGGTGTCCTGTGGATCGGGGTGCACATCAGCGTCCTGCTCCTCGTGGGCCGGCTGATCCGGGCACCGCTCTTCTTCGTGGCGACGGGGAGCATGGCGAACGTGGGAGGACCGGTATCGGCGCCGATCGTGGCGGGTGTGTATCACCCCGCCATGGCACCGGTCGGGCTTCTTATGGCGATTGTGGGGTATGTACTGGGGATCTACGCGGGATTGGGTACCGCGTGGCTCCTGGCCCTCGTGGCCGGCTGACGGACGGACCGGCCCAGCAGCAGGAGGTCTAGCATGAAGGGACGACACGGCGTGATGGCCATGGGTCTTGCCCTGGCAGTCGTGCTCACGGGAGCGCCGACGGCCGGGAGCGCGCAAGCGGCTGCGGACGCTGAGGCGGTCATGGTGGCTGCCGCTCGGTGGGCAGCGGAACGCCTTCCGTCCGGCTCGCTTCGGCTGGATCCGCACCGGACCGGCGAAGGAGGTGGGCAAGCTCTGGCGGGAAGGATCGCCAGCGCGATCGGCGCCGAGTTGGGCACGCTGGAGCAGACCCGGGTCTGCTCCAACCCGATGGACGCGTCCACCTGTCGGCTGGAATCGGACGCCCTCGTGGCCATCGCGACGCCGCGGATCTCGCGGGACGAGGCCAGCGTCCGCGTGTACGCCTGGCAACGAACGGGCTCGTCCAGCGAGCCGGTCGCCCGCCAGTCGTGGGACCTGCGGCTGACACGGACCGCGGGCGGGTGGGTCGTCAGCCGGTAACCTTGTCTTGAGCGGCCGCTGGGGCATGCTGGCGCTCCTCAGCGGGGCCCAGCTTCTCGGCATGTCGCTCTGGTTCACGGCCAGCGCGGTCTCGCCCCAGCTGGCGGCCGCCTGGTCCCTCACTCCAGGCCAGGCCGGCTGGCTCACCACCACGGTCCAGCTCGGATTCGTCGCCGGCACGGCCATCGCCGCGACGCTGAACCTGGCCGACATCATCCGGGACCGGACCTACTTCGTCGGCTGCGCGATCCTCGGTGCCGCCGTCAACGCCGGCCTGTTGGTGGCGCCCGGCTACGAGGTCGCCCTCGGCCTCCGCTTCCTCACCGGGTTCTTCCTCGCCGGTGTCTATCCCCCCGCCATGAAGATGATCGCGACCTGGTTCCGGACGGGACGCGGCCTGGCCATCGGGACGCTGGTGGGCGCCCTGACCATCGGCAAGGCGACGCCGTACCTGGTCAACGCGTTCACCCAGGCGCAGCTGGGCTTCGTCGTGGCCACGACGTCGGGCGGCGCCCTGGTCGCCGCGCTTCTCGTCCTCGTCGGGTACCGGACCGGCCCCCATCCGTTCGAGCGTCGGCCGTTCTCCTGGCGGCTCGTGGGGACGGTGATCGCACACCGGCCCACCCGACTGGCGATCTACGGATACCTTGGCCACATGTGGGAGCTGTACGCCATGTGGACGCTCATCGCGTTGTTCTTCCTGGATTTCTTCCTGAGCCAGGGGGGCACGCAGGGCCTGGCGGTGATGCAGGCCGGCGTGGCGGCGTTCAGCGTCATAGCCATGGGTGGTGTGGGGTCCGTTCTGGCCGGCGTCTGGGCCGACCGGATCGGGAGGGAGCGGGTCGCGATCGGGGCCCTGTTCGTCAGTGGGGCGTGCTCTCTGATCCTCGGCTGGCTGCTGGCCGCGCCGGCGGTCGTGGTCCTCGGGCTCGCCCTGGTCTGGGGACTTACCATCGTAGCCGATTCCGCGCAGTTCAGCGCACTGGTCACCGAGGTCGCGCCGCAGCACGCCGTGGGCACGGCCCTGACACTGCAGACATCGGCCGGATTCGCGCTGACGGCGGGCTCGATCTGGCTGACGTTCGAGTTGGCCACCCGGTTCGGCTGGGGCCCGGCGTTCGCGCTTCTGGCGATCGGTCCCGTCTTCGGAATCGCGTCGATGATCAGGCTACGGGCCGCTCGGGTCAGAGCCGAGCGCATGATTGCCTGAGGCAACCAGGTAGCGGGGCGAACGCTCCAACGGAGTGGCGGTCAGACCGGCTCGAGCGGCTTCAAGGGCTGGTCCGCGTCCTCCCCGACTGGCCGGCACCGTCCAGGCAGGCCCGTCGTGCGACCGGCTCGAGCGTCTCGCAGAAACGAACCCGCTCCGCCGGGTCGGCCATGAGACTGATCGTCTGCTCGCCGATCGCGCGGTTGCACGCTTCGGCTTCACGACCATCGGGCACGACCGCGCAGTAGGCGAGGCCGCTGCGGGCGTCGGCCGTGACGTCGATCACGTTCTTCACTACGCCCACGTGGCACGATGGCCGGTCCTCCGCCGCGGCGAGGGCGCACAGGCCAGCCGACTCCTGGTGGACGCCGTGCGTGATCGCGTTGATGTCGCGGCCCAGGCTGCGATGGCATATTGCGCGCAGGATCTGCTCCGGCGCGGCCCGGCACGCGGCTGCGGTGGCGGCGATGTCGCCATCCAGGATGTGCAGCATGGCGGCGGTCTGCATGTCGTAGCAGGCGAGCTGGTAGCGCGAATGGAGGGCGCTACACGGATGATGGAGATCGTCCGGATCGATGGCGTGGAAGGAGTCCTCGGCTTGATGGTGAGGGTGGTGCCCCGCGTGCGGGTCGTGCGGCGAGTCTTCGCCGCCGTCCGCCGCCAGCGAGACGTGATCGTGATGAGGCGATGTTACGGTCATCACGTTTTCCATGAAGGCGCCGCCGTAGCAGACCTCCCGGTCCCAGGTTCGCGAGAGCAGGTCGCAGCGATCGAGGGCACGGGGGAGGTGGTTGTCGTGCACCAGCATGACCCCGTGCCCGAGGCCGTGCAGGCACTGGAAGAGGAGCCAGCGGTTCCCGTCCGGTCCGCGGTACGGCTCACAGAGGCCATCCAGGTGTTCCGTGTCCAGGTCGTGATGTCCACCGGCCTGGCGGAGCGCGCCGAAATACGCCTGGATCACGCCATGGTAGCAACCGGACTGGTGGATCGGCGTGCACTCGGCGAAGGACTCACCCACGGTGTGGACGCCGCGGAAGCCGCGAATCCCGATCATGTGGGTCAGCACGTGCCCTTCGCTGTCGCCGGCGTCCAGGCGAGCGACGACGTCCATGGCCGTGCTGATCCCCCTGGCGGCGGCGATCTCGGAAACCGCGTCCTCCCGGCAGGCCAGGCGCGTGTTGATATTCAGATCACAAAGGTCGTCGATCCAGGCCACCAGACCGGCGGCGTCCCGATCCGGGGGCGGCGCCGGGTGGACGTCGCCGCGTGGGGCCGTCGCCGTGGCGCACCCGGTGAGGAGCACGGCGAGCAACGGAAGGACACACCGGTTCGGAAAGGTCATGTGAGAGCGGATCACGGCTCCAACGGTCCGGGTAGAAGTACGGTATGTCCCACGGTCGTGCGGTTGGGCGGCCGGTGCAAGAGGGGTGCCCCCGGGGTATTGACAGAATCGAGGCTTCTCGCGCGTCTACCTGTCATGAAGCTTCTCGCCCATGAACCGTCGGGACGTCGTGGAACCCTCCGCGTGCTCCGCCTCCTGGTGGCGCTCGCGGTTGCCGGCTGCCTGACGCTCCCGCCGGGGCGAGCGGCGAGCGG
>CAYXJH010000209.1:0-6013 GCA_964465415.1 uncultured Gemmatimonadaceae bacterium | reverse complement strand
CGGGGATCACGGTACACGCGGCGGGCGCCGGGTTCCGCCTGGACGGACAGGGCTACGGCCCCGGGACGGCGCTGGTTCGATCGGCGAACCTGAGCCCGGAGCAACGGGAAGCACTCGGCCGGATCGTGGCCGCTCACGGCGCTCGGGCGGTACCGGTGGAGAGCGGGTTCGTCGACGCCGGGATCTCGCTCGGCAGCGGGCAGATGCGGGCGCTCAGCGCGCCGCGGGTCATGCTGCTGTGGGATGCGCCGGCCTCCAGCCTCTCCGCGGGGTGGGCCCGCTGGGTCCTGGAGCGGCGGTACGGCCAGCCTGTGACGGCGGTCCGGGCCCGCTCCTTCGACCGCGCCCAGTTGAGCCGCTACGACGTGATCGTGGTTCCGTCCGGCCACTACTCGAGAGAGCTGGGCGACGCCGGGATCCAGCGGCTCCGGAGCTGGGTCCGGGATGGCGGCACCCTAATCACGGTGGCCGAGGCCACGCGCTGGGCAGCGGGCGAGGAGGTAGGCCTGCTGGGGACGACGGCGGAGATGCGGACGCCCGGCCCTGCCCGGGACGCCGACGCACAGCCGATCGACCTGCTGACGGCCATCACGCCGGAGCAGGAGCAGCCGGAGCCGGTGTCCGGGGCGATCCTCCGGGTGGTCCTGGACACGACCAGCGTGCTGGCCGCCGGGGCCCGGCCGGAGGTGGGCGCCATGGTCGCCGGGTCACGGGTCTTCACGCCTCTCACCCTGGACCAGGGCACGAACGTCGGCGTCTACGCGCCGATGGACCGGCTGGTCATGAGCGGGATCGTGTGGGAGGAGGCCCGGCCGCAGCTCGCGAACAAGGCGTTCCTGCTGCGGCAGCCGCTGGGGCGCGGCCGGATCATCGCGTTCGCGGAGGACCCGAACTTCCGGGGCTACGCGGAGGCGACCCAGCTGCTCTTCCTGAACGCCGTGGTCCTGGGCCCGTCCTTCTGATCCGGCAGGTCCGGCGCTGGCGGGTGCGGCCGCCCGCCCAGGAGCCGGAGCCCGTTGGCGGCCACGATCAGCGTGCTGCCCTCGTGGGCGACCACGGCCAGCGTCAGGGGGATGCCCACGGTCAGGGACACGGCGATCAGCGCGAACATCCAGCCGATGCTGAACCAGACGTTCTGGCGGACCACCCGACGGGCGCGCTTGCCCAGGTGGATCACGTAGTCGACCTTCTCCACGTCGTCGCTCATGAGGACCACATCGGCCGTCTCGATGGCGACGTCGGTGCCCACCGCGCCCATGGCGATGCCGATGGTGGCCGCAGCCATGGCCGGCGCGTCGTTCACACCGTCGCCCACCATGGCGACACCGCGTGAGCTCGACACGAGCGAGCGGACGGCGTCCACCTTCTGGTGCGGGAGGAGGCCGGCCTTCACCTCGTCGGCTCCCAACTCGGCGGCCACGGCACGGACCGCCTCCGGGTGGTCCCCGGACAGGATCGTGACCCAGCGGATCCCTTCGTACTTGAGGTGGCGGACGGTCGCGGCCGCGTTCGGCTTCAAGGCATCGCCCAGAGAGATGGCGCCCAGGACCCGTCGCCCCACCCCCACGTAGACGACCGAGCGTCCGACCGACGTCTGCTCCGCGATCCAGCCCCGGAGAATACCGCCCGGCCGGGCGCCCTCCTTTTCCGCCATGAGGGCATTTCCGACCCAGGCCCGTGTCCCTGCCACCACGGCGCTCACACCGGTGCCGGGGACCGACTCGAAGTCGGCGGCGGCGGGAACGTCCAGGCCGCGGGCCCTGGCTTCTGCCACCACGGCCCTGGCCAGGTGGTGCTCGGAATGGAGCTCGACAGCGGCGGCGAGGCCCAGGAGGGCGGGCTCGCCGTCGTCCTCGGCCCAGTCCCCCCAGTCCAACGGTGGCAGGGCCGGGGTCGGCAGGTCGGTGATGATCTCGGAGATGGTAGGTCGACCGACAGTCAGCGTACCGGTCTTGTCGAAGGCCACCGTGTCGATGGTACCGGCCAGGTCCAGGTAGGCGCCGCCCTTGAACAGGACGCCGTGGCGGGCGCCGTTCGCGATGCCCGAGAGGATGGCCGACGGCGTGGAGATCACCAGCGCGCAAGGACTGGCCACGACCAGGAGGGTCATGGCGCGATAGAAGGCCTCGTCCCACGCGGCGCCGAAGAACACGACGGGCAGTGTCGCCACCGCCGCGGTGGCCACCACGACGCCCACGGTGTACGGATGCGCAAACCGATCGATGAAGTGCTGCGCCGGTGCCCGCTCCTCCCGCGCCTCCTCCACCAGCCGGATGATCCGGGCCAGCATGGTCTCGCCCGCCCGGCGGGTCACCTGGACCCTGAGCGCGCCGCTGCCGTTGATCGTGCCGGCGTACACCTCGTCGCCGGGCTGCTTCTCCACCGGCACCGACTCCCCGGTGATCGCCGCCTGGTCCACCTCGCTGCGGCCGGATGCCACCTTACCGTCGGCCGCGATCCGCTCCCCCGGCCGGACGAGGATCCACTGGCCCGGCTCCAATTGCTCCACGGGGACCGGGCCGAGCTCGCGGCCCGACTCGTCCACGACCGACGCCTCGGACGGGCTCAGCTCCACGAGCCGCGCGATCGCGTTCCGGGTCCGGCCCATTGCGTAATGCTCGAGGGTGTTCGAAAGGCTGAACAGGAAGATGAGGATCGCCCCCTCCAGCGGGCTCCCCACCACCGCCGCGCCAACGGCCGCCGCGCCCATGAGGAAGTCGATGGACAGCTTGTGCTCGTCCCGGAGCGTCGTCCAGCTGTCTTTCGCGATCCGCACCCCCCCCACGAGGTAGGCGACTCCCAGAGGCAGCCACCGCCACGGCGACGGCTCCGCCGGCACCCACTGGAGGGCGGCTCCAACGACCATCGCCACCGCGACGACGACGGTGATCCGGAGGTAATAACGTGTCTCTGATGCGGATGTCATGGATCAAACAGTACCCGGGAACGCGAGGGTCGGCTATCGGGGGTTGCAGGACATCGGGCGTGGGGAACGCCCCGGTCGAACGGTGGAGGGGCGGCGGGGTATCGTGTGGCCATGATATCGGTATCGAATCTGTCGAAGGAGTTCGGCGACCACGTCCTCTTCGAGGGCGCGTCGTTCCAGCTGAACCCCGGCTCCCGCTACGGGCTGGTGGGCGCCAACGGGTCCGGCAAGACGACGTTGCTGAACATCCTGGCCGGCGACCTGGACGCGACGAAGGGCACGGTGTCCGTGCCCAAGTCGGCGCGGCTCGGCGTGCTCCGCCAGGACCAGTTCCTCTACGAGGAGCAGGAGGTCCTGGGCGTGGCCCTCATGGGCAACCCGGAGCTATGGGAGGCCATGGTCGAGAAGGAGAAGGTCCTGGCCCGGGCCCACGAGCATTTCGATGCAGACCGCTTCTCGGTCCTGGAGGACACGATCCAGCGGCACGACGGCTACACCGCCGAGGCCCGGGCCGCCGCGATCCTGGAGGGGCTGGGCCTGCCGGACGCGGTCCACCGGCAGCCCCTGTCCACCCTGTCCGGCGGGTTCAAGCTCCGGGTCCTCCTGGCCCAGGTCCTGGCCGGCGCGCCCGACGTGCTGCTGCTGGACGAGCCGACGAACCATCTGGACATCCTGTCGATCCGATGGCTGGAGAAGTTCCTCCAGGACTTCGCCGGCCCGGTCGTGGTGATCTCCCACGATCATCGGTTCCTGGACAACGTGGCCACCCACATCCTGGACGTGGACTACGCCACGGTGACGCTCTACCACGGCAACTATACGCGGTTCCTGGACCAGAAGCGGTCGGACCGGGAGCGGCGGGAGAAGGAGATCGAGGGACGGCAGAAGGAGATCGCGCACCACCAGCAGTTCGTCGACCGGTTCCGCGCCAAGAACACAAAGGCCCGGCAGGCGCAGAGCAAGCTGCGGATGATCGAAAAGAAGGCGAGCGAGCTGGAGGAGCTGCCCGGCAGCTCGCGGCGCTACCCGAAGTTCCGGTTTACCCAGCGTCGTCCGAGCGGGAAGGACGTGCTCAAGCTGAGCGGGATCACGAAGGCGTTCGGCGAGAACGAGGTCCTGCACGGGGTCGACCTCCTGGTCCGGCGCGGCGACCGGCTTGTGATCCTGGGGCCGAACGGGATCGGCAAGTCCACGCTGCTGAAGATCGCGGTCGGCGAGCTGACGGCGGACGCCGGATCCGTGGAGTGGGGGCACGAGGCGCACCCCGGCTATTTCGCGCAGGACCACCACGAGCAGCTGGAGGAATCGGACCGGACCGCGGAGCAGTGGCTCTGGGACTACTGCCCGGGCAAGGACCGGGGGTTCGTGCGCGGACATCTCGGGCTCATGCTGTTCTCGGGCGAGGAGAGCGAGAAGCGGCTGACCGCGCTGTCCGGCGGGGAGGCGGCGCGGCTGGTGTTCAGCCGGCTGGCGCTCCAGCAACCGAACGTCCTGGTCCTGGACGAGCCCACGAATCACCTGGACCTGGAGTCCATCGAGGCGTTGGTCGCCGGACTCCAGAACTACGACGGCACCCTTATCCTGGTATCGCATGACCGCTGGTTCGTGGGCCAGCTCGCGACCCGCGTCATCGAGATCAGCGCCGGCGGGATCCGGGACTACCCGGGCACCTACGAGGAGTACGTGCACGCCTGCGGTGATGACCACCTGGACGCCGACTCCGTCGTCCTGAAGGCGGGGCGGGAGGAAAAGAAGGCGAAGCGGAAGGCGGACCGGGCCAACGGTGGCGGGGAGGACGGCGATCGGCGCGCCGATCGCCGTCGGGACGGGGGGCGCAAGCTGGAGGCGCGGCGGGACGAGCTTACGGCGGAGATCGAGGCGGCCGAGGCCCGCGTCGCCGAGATCGACCGGCTGTTCTGCATGCCTGGCTACTACGATGCCACGCCGCCCGCGGAGGTGACGGAGCTGGAGGCGGAGAGGGCCGCGTTGCAGGGCAGGGTCGAGCATCTCATGGGCCGGTGGGAGAGCGTGGAGCGGGAGCTGGAGAGCCAGGCCTGACCGAGCGGACGTGGCGCCCCGGGGGCGTGTGCGCCCAGTTGGCTCCGGTCAGGTGACGGCGGGCGCCAACAGGCGGACGGTGCCGGCGACAGCGTCGATCTCCGCCTCCGCGCCCACGGGAACCGTCCACTGGTCGTCGATGTGGCCGATCATGGCGCCCTCCCAGGCCGGGATGCCCAGCGGCGCGACGTGCTCGTCCAGGACCTCCTCGAGCGTGAGCGAGCCGTACCCGGCGCCCGGATCGCAGCGGGTGCAGCGCCCGAAGACCAGCCCGGCGATCCGGTCCAGCACCCCGTTCAGCCGGAGGTGGGTGAGCATCCGGTCGACGCGATAGATCTCCTCGTTGACGTCCTCGAGGAACAGGATCGCACCGTCCCAGTCCGGGAGGTACGGTGAGCCGAGGATCGCGCTGAGTACGGTCAGGTTCCCGCCGATCAGCGGGCCGCGCGCCGTGCCCGGGGTGATGGTCCGGATCCGGTCCCGCGTCTGGACGAGCGTGTCGCCCGGGTCCGTGGGATTGGCCAGGGTCGGCGCCTCGGCGTCGAAGAGGATGGCCCGGAGGTGCCGCACGGGGAACGGCGTCCAGGTCGACACGCCCATGGGGCCGTGGAAGGTGACCAGTCCCGTCCTGGCATGGACCGCCAGGAGTAGCGCCGTGACGTCGCTGTAGCCCAGCAGGACCTTGGGGTTCGCGGCGACGGCCTCCCAGTCCAGGAGCGGGAGGATACGAGCGGCGCCCCAACCGCCGCGGAGCGCGAAGACCCCGTCGATGGAAGGGTCGCGGAACATTGCGTTCACGTCCGCGGCCCGCTCCTCGTCCCGGCCGGAGAAGTAACCGTGCCGTGCGCGGGTGTGCTCGCCCATGCGGACGCGCAGGCCCATGGCCTCGACGGACTCGCGGGCGATCTGCACGGGCATGCTCTCGGCTACCAAGCTGCTGGGCGCGACGATACCGATGGTGTCGCCCTCACGCAGGCGGCGCGGCCGGACGATCGGTCGCCCGCCCGGCGGCCTGACACCGGCGGCGGA
>CAYXJH010000208.1:0-6014 GCA_964465415.1 uncultured Gemmatimonadaceae bacterium | reverse complement strand
GGCGCGGGCGCGACGGCCGGCCGCGGCCCGCACGCCGCCATGACCCCGACCAACACCAGCCCGGCCGGCCGCCCGGCCGCCGAAACCACGTTCCTGCCACCTCGCCTCATTGTCTCTCCTCCCTGGCTGCCTCGTCGGCCGACCGCCGGCCCGGGCCGTACAGGACGTGGCCCGGCCGGGCTCCCGTGTGCCGGCCATCCTCGATCACGACCACACCGTTCACCAGCACCCACTCGACGCCGGACGGAAAGGCAGTGGGTTCCTCGTACGACGCCCGGTCCGCCAGCGTCGCCAGGTCCAGGACCACCACGTCCGCTTGGAATCCCTCCCGGATCAGACCACGCCGCGGCAGCCGCATCCGGATCGCCGGCCACGACGTCATCTTGCGCACCGCGTCCTCGAGCGTCAGGACCTCCCGCTCCAGCACGTACCGGCGGATGACGCGGGGGAAGGTGCCGTAGCTGCGCGGGTGGGGCAGCCCCAGGACGTCCGTCTCTCCCGCGCCCTCGGCAGCCGCAGCGTCGCTGCCTATGGACGTCCACGGGAACCGGAGCGCCGTCTCCACGTCCGCCTCGCTCATCATGTGGAAGAGCGCCATCACCCGGCCGTCTCCCTCCAGCACCAGGTCCCAGGCGACGTCGGCCGGATCCATCCCCGCCAGCCGCCCGATCTCCGCCAGGTCCAGCCCCTCCCACGACTCACGGGCCGGGTTGCGGGCGTTCACCAGCACCACGTTCTCCCATCCGCCCGCCGCCTCCACGATGTTCCACCAGCCGGGCGAGCCGGACTCAAGCTCGGCCTTCAACCGCTGCCGCACCTCCGGTCGCGCGAGCCTCGCCCGGAGGGAATCGGCGCCACCGGCATGCGTCCACGCCGGGATCGTCGCCTCGAGCCCCGTCCCGCCCGCCGTGTACGGGTAGACGTCCGCCGCCACGTCCACCCCCCGCGCCCGGGCCGCCTCCACCCGCTCCCCGGCCTCCGCCATCAGCGTCCCCCACCCCGGCTCGTACGCCGCCTTCAGGTGGAAAATCTCCACGGGCACACCGGCGCGCTCCCCGATGGCGATCGCCTCCTCCACCGCGCCCACGAGCCCCCGACCCTCGTCGCGGATATGGCTCGCGTAGATCCCGCCACGGGCCCCCGCCACTCGCGCCAGCGCCACGAGCTCGTCCGTGCTCGCGTAGCTGCCCGGGGGATAGATGAGCGCAGTGGCCAGGCCCAGGACCCCCGCCGCCATGGCCGTGTCCACCTGCGCACCCATCCGCGCCAGCTCCTCCGCGGCCGGGGGCCGGTCCTCTCGCCCCAGCACCGCCACCCGCGCTTGCGCCGCGCTGTAGTACGTGCCGAAGTTCAGGCTGATCCCGCCCGACTCCAGCGCCTCGAAGTACGCGCGCACCCGACCCGCCGGCACCGGGGTCCCGCCCTCCCCGCCGATTGCCGTGGTCACGCCCATCCGCAGCTTGTTCTCCGCCAGGCCGCTCCGGGGGAGGACGCTTCCGGACTGGTCCATCATGTCGATGAACCCCGGCACAACGTACCGGCCCGACGCGTCGATCTCGCGCCGGCCCGTGCCCACCACGTGCCCGACCACCACGAACCGGCCATCCCGGATGGCCACGTCCGCCGCGATCCAGGGGTTGCCCCCACCGTCCAGGACCCGGCCCTTGCGGATGACCAGGTCGTACTCCGGTCCGGCCGCCGCATCCACGGCCATGGACCCCCCGGGAAAGGACGCAGGGTGCGACGAGGTCGCGGCGGGCGCACAGCCGACCGGAATCGCCCACAGGACCGCCGCCAGCACCGCCCGCCTCGACCCGGCGCGGGGCCGACGGTCACACGCCATCATCCGCCTCCGCCGCGATCCCCGACGCGGCGACCGGCTCCGGACGGGAGCTCGTGTGATGGATCTTCCATGCACCGATCGTCACCACCGGGACCACGTACACGACGATGAACCCCCACGCCAGCGTTCCGTACCCCTGCGCCACCAGGCGGATGATCCCCACCGTGGCCAGCCCCGCGCTCAGCGCCACCCCGACCACCGCCAGAATCGCCCGGTGAGACGGCTCCAGCTCCGTCCCACGCGTGTCGCGAAGGAACCCGTCCACCCGCTCGATGGTGCCCTGGATCAATCCCGCCCCCGTTTCCACGAACGTTCCGAACAGCGCGATCAGGTACAGCACCAGCAGCGCCCCCACCCCCAGCGATGTGATGATGTAGTGCACCGGGATCTCGCGCGTCAGCACCGCCGGATGGTCGCCCAGAAACGAGATGTGGAACAGCAGCGCCGGAAGCGCGCACAACAACGATGCCACCACCGCCGAGCCCACCACCTCACCCCGCGTCTGGAGGTCTCGCGTCGAGAACAGCAGGGCAGGGACGATGAACAGGTTGTACGCCGCGTACTGGAGGCCGCTCCGCGCCCACCCCGGCTCCACCTCCCAGTCCGCCAGCTGAGACCTCACGAGCGGACCGCTCTCCAGCAACGCCGCCCCGAAGTACAGGGCGAACAGGACGTACAGGAAGAGCGTCCACAGCGCCAGCGTCCTCGTCACGATCTCACGACCGAAGAACGCCAGCACCCCCACAAGGGCCAGCATGGCCACGATCCCCACCGCGTACGGCACCCCGAACTCCACCCGGATGATCTCGCCCGCCGCCGACGCCACCACGGCCAGCACCAGGACGAACATCACCACGAACAGCACCTCGAACGCCACCCATCCCCGCCCCAACAGCCGCTGGAAGAAGCGCCGGTAGTCGTAGACCCGGAACACCCGCGCGAACTCCCATGTCACGGCCAGGACCACCAACCAGCACACGACCGTAACACCCAGCCCCAGGATACCGCCGCCCGCGCCGAACCGTGTGAAGTACTCCACGATCTCCCGCCCCGTCCCGTACCCGCCGCCGACCAGGACCGACTGGAAGATCGCCCCGGGGATCACGTACTTGCGGAACCACGGCGCGTCCAGCAGCCTCATGTCGTCTCGGCGGGGCATGCGCTCGGCACAAGGCCTCCCTGGCTTGGGACGAACCGGCATCGGTATCCGGTCCTGGATGCACCCATGCTGGCGCGCCGCGCTCAAAAAGGCAAGCGCGCCGCCCCCTCGGGCCGGATCCGCGGGGTACCCGGGCGAGACGGAGTGGGCGCTTGCGGCGCACCCTGGGGGATAGTACGTATCCAGGTCTGAATGCAGAACGGGCCTCGAGAGGGCGACCCCGGTCGACACCGTGCGACGCTCAGTCCTGACCTTACCCGCACTGCCATGGATGCAGAAATGACGACGAGGGCAATCACGCGAAGGGAGATGGTGAAGGCCACCGCGCTGGGCGTCGGGGGGCTCGCCGTGGCGCCGGCCTTCCTGCGCAACCGCTACCGCCTGTTCGCGTCGACGGACACCGAGTATTCGGCCCGGACGGTGGCGCTGCTGGAGCGGTGCACCGTCCTGGACATGCTGAGCGTGCTCACTATCGACAGCACGTGGGCCGGCTGGACGCGCGACCCGGAATCGTTCTCGGAAGAGGACTACGAGCGCTATCGTGGGTCCGGCATCTCGGTGTTCCACCACGCGTTCGGGCTGGGCGGACCCGACGCCTACACCAGCGCCATCACCTACCTGGCCTCGCTGAACGCGCTGGCTGCTGGGGCGGATCGCTACTTCATGCGCGTGGCCTCTGCGGCGGACCTCGCCCGGGTGAAGGAGTCGGGCCGGATAGGGCTCCTGCTGGGGATCCAGAACTCGGACCACTTCCGGCGGGCAGCTGATGTGGAGCTCTTCCACGGCCTGGGTCAACGCGTGTCCCAGCTGACCTACAACTCCCGCAATCGGATCGGGAACGGGGCCACGGAGCGGCGTGATGACGGGCTCAGCCACTTCGGGGTCGAGATCGTGGAGCGGATGAACGCGGTGGGCATGACGGTGGACGTGTCGCACTGCGGCGACCGGACCACGCTGGACGCCATGGAGGCATCCAGTCGGCCGGTGCTCATCACCCATTCCAACTGTCGAGCTCTGATCCCGGGCCACCCGCGCTGCAAGACCGACGAGGCGATCCGCGCCATGGCCCGAACCGGTGGGGTGATGGGGATCACGGGCGTGAGGAACTTCGTGACGCTGGAGGAGCCTACGACGATCGATCACGTCATCGACCATTTCGATCACGTGCGGGCGCTCGTGGGGGTGGAGCACCTGGGCGTCGGTAGCGATATGGACCTGTACGGCTACGACGCGTTGCCCGAGGAGGTACAGGTCAGGCTTCGAGCCGGGTACGCCGACAGCTACGCGTTCCGCGACCGGATCGACATCGAGGGGCTCGACCACCCGAAACGGATGTTCGATCTGACCGAGGGTCTGGTGCGGCGCGGTTACGGGGACGATGAGATCGAGGCCATTCTGGGGGGGAACTTCATCCGCGCTCTGTCCGAGACCTGGATCCCCGCACCGGCCGAGACCGCCGACGGCTGAGCCCCGTTGCGCCGGGGGGGTCTGCTAGGCGGTGCCGGGTCCGCCACCCTCCGACCGGGCCAGGACGTAATGGCAGAGCGGGGCGCTTGCGTCGCTTGAGAACCCCACCACGCGGTAGCCTGCGCCCGTCGCCCGGACAAACGCTTCCCGCGTGCTCCGGCGCCACGACTGCGCCGCCTCCGCCCCCCCCTCCTCCAGGCGAAGGACGTCCCGTGGGATCACGATCCGCACAACGGACGGCCCTTCCCCCCCGGCTTCCCACGCCGCCACACCCCGCCCCTCCTCGTTCACGACCGGGGCTGCGCCCCACTCCGCCCCGTCCTCCCGCGCCCGGCGCGGGCCAGGGGACTCCGCGAGGTTCCAGCAGGAGATGAATCGGTCCGTGCCCGTGGCGTGGATTCCGCTCCCCGTATCGCCGTACATGTCCGACACATATCGCTCTACCCGGGCGCCCAGCACGTTCAGGTTGAAATGGGCATTCGCCGCCACCAGGGGATCGAACGTCCACCGCATCTCATAGATGCCGCGGTCCAGCAGCCGGAGCCGCTGGTACAGCTTCAGCCGAAGCCCGATTCCCCTGCCTCGATGCGTCGCCCGTACCGCCAGCATGTGCGACCAGTGCGTCAGGCGACCTCGCCGTATCCCGGTCAGCCCGTGCACGAAGCCCAACAGCTCGCCCCCGTCCTCGAACGCGCCCGCCGTCACCCCGCCCACTTCCTGGCCGATCTTCAGCAGCGATGCGGGGACCACCTCCGCGAACCCCGTACCCCAGACATCCCGTTGAAGCGCCACGCACGCCTGGTATTCCGGCAATGTCCGTACGTCCCGCACAGCGACCCCTGGCGCCTCCCGCCCCATCTCCGGCAGGGGTGCCACGCTCCCGATCTTCTCAGCGCTCATGGGCCACTCATCCAGTGTGTTGCGGTCCGTCCACAAAGATAGGCCCGTCCATATCGTATACGAAAGGGGATACAGATCTGCCTCCTCCGCCGCCTATTGTACCGCCGCCCGTCTCGCGCTATTCTTTCCGCCGTTCCGACCGGTCGGAGGAGAATCGCATGGCGACGAGAGAGGGCACCGAACGGGTGGACCGAGCCACCCAGGCGTACTATCAACTCCGGAAGCTCATCGTCCATGGTCAGCTGGCGCCGGGCGCCCGGATCGTGGAGACGGAGGTGGCGCGGAAGCTGGAGGTGAGCCGCACGCCCGTACGCAGCGCGCTCCAGCGCCTGCACCAGGAAGGGTTCCTGCTGGGGGGCAGGGAAGGGGAGCTTAGCAAGCCCGTGGTCTCACCCCTGACCCGGGAGGACGCCCAGGAGATCTTCGAGATCGTGGGCGGACTCGAGGCGCTGGCGGCGTTGCGGGCGGCGCGCCTGCCCGCAGCGGAGCGCACGCAGGTGGTCACTGAGACCGTGGCGAATCGTAACGCCTGTCACGCCATCACCATTCAGTACTTCGAGGTGTTGCGCCACTTCAGCATCAGTTTCGAGGTGGTGGCCGCCCGGGAGTGCCTGTTCGTACCCCTGCCCATCACACGGTTTACAG
>CAYXJH010000207.1:0-6043 GCA_964465415.1 uncultured Gemmatimonadaceae bacterium | reverse complement strand
ACCGTAGCAGGCCGGGCACGGCCGGTTCACGGCGAACCCGCCCTGCCCGAACGAAACGGTGCCCGAACCACCACACTCGGTGCATACCGTGGCCCGCGTACCCGGCGCCGCCGCCGTTCCGCCGCATGCCGCGCATTCCTCGGTCACCGGCACCATTACGGTGATCGTCCCGCCCCGGGCCGCGGTACCGAACGAGATCTCCACCGTGTATTCGACATTCCGACCGGGTTCGGGGCCCGTTCGGGTCTTTCGTTTCCGCCCGAAATCGAAGATCGAGCTGAAGAGGTCGCCCAACCCGCCCATCTCGCTGAGGTCATCGACCGTGAAGCGCACGCCCCCGGCCTGGCCACCGAAATCCGGCCCTGCCCCGGTCCGCTGACCACCACCGAATCCCGAGAAGGCACCCATCCGCCGGACCTGATCGTACTGCTTCCGGCGGTCGGAATCGTGCAGCACGGCGTAGGCCTCGCCCACTTCCTTGAAACGATCGGCCGCGCCAGGGTCGTTCTGGTTGGCGTCGGGGTGATACTGTTTGGCCAGCTTCCGATACGCCTTCTTGATGTCCTCGGCGCTGGCGGTCTCGGAGACTCCCAGGATCTGGTAATAGTCCTTGGACGCCGTCCTGCTCATGCCCCGCTACTCGCTCCCCTCGCCCGGACCCTCGTAGCTCAGGACGCGAACCCGGGCCGGTCTGACGAGCACATCGCCGAACCGATAGCCACGCTGGAAGACGTCTGCGACCCGACCGTCCTGGGCAGGGTCGCCCGTGGGCACCGTCATCATGGCGTCCATGGTCTCCGGATCGAAGACCTGGCCTTCCGCATCAATGGACTCGAGTCCGGCAGAGCCAAGGATGGTGCGGAACTTCTTCTCGACCAGGCGGACCCCGTCGATCACCCCGCTCGCCGTCGTGTCTTCGTCGCTCTGCATGACACGCTCGAGGTCATCGACCACATCCAGAAGCGATGAGATCAGGTCGACCTGCAGCCTGGCCACCAGCGCCTGCCGATCCCGTTCGATCCGCCTACGGTAGTTGTCGAACTCGGCCGCGAGGCGGAGATGTCGATCGTTGAGATCCCCCAGCTCGCCCCGCAGCTCCCTCACTTCCACATCCACGTCCGAATCCACGCCTGAGTCGTCGGACTCGATGCCCACGATGCCCCCGTCCTTCTCCTCGTCGGATCGGCGATCCTCGCGCTCGTCCCGTCCAGTCTCTTCGCTCATCTCTTCCCCTTCTGGTTCCCCGTCCCGATGGCGCCGGGTACCGTGCAATCGGGATGCCGGCCGGCCCTGCCGGTTCGGCAGGTCACGGGAGATGCGTTTCGACCCAGTCCCCGATCAACGCCATGACCGCCGCCCGATCCGTTTCCTGCAGCACCTCATGGTACATTCCCTCCAGCACCTCCACCGTCACCACGCGCTCCGGCAGCGAACGGGCGAAGGCGAGGCTGCGCGCCGTCTGGACGATAAGGTCGTCGCCGGCCAGGATGAAATGTACAGGGATGTCGATACGATCGCCTCTCTGCAGGGCAAGATGGATGGCGGACGAGATCTCGGTGAACATGCGGGGTGTAATGGTCGCGTGGATCTCGGCGTCGTCGCGGTAGTCGGCTACCCGCCGGTCGTCATGGCTGAGCTTGGCCGGGTCGATGCGATACGACAACGGGAAGGCGGGCAGGACCCGATCGAGGACGTTGGCGCCGATCACCTGCCAGCGGGGCACGGATACGGCGGTGCCGAGCCAGGGCGCGGTCATGACGGCGCCGGACAGAGGCGAATCGTATTCCTCGATGTAGCGCAGTGAGACCAGGCCTCCGAGCGAGTGGCCCACCAGGAAGAGTGGCAGCCCGGGCGGCAGCATCCCCTGGACCTCCCTGCGGAACCGGTCCAGGTCCTGGAGCAGGATCTCGAACCGGCTCACATGACCGCGCCGGCCATCGGATGCTCCATGTCCCCGCATGTCCATCGCGTAGGTGGAGAACCGCCGGGCAGCCATGACTTCGCCGAACTCCTGGTAGCGACGGCTGTGCTCGAACATGCCGTGCACGACCACCAAGCCCGCCCGCGGCGAGTCCGCCTCCCACGCCCGATAGTGCAACCGGACCCGGTTGACGCCCTCGAAGTACCCGTGAGCCGGAAGGCGTTGTGGCGTGGTCATCCGTCGAGAAATCGCTCGATAAGATCCAGCGCGGCTTCGACGGAGGCTTCCCGGATCGCGCCGCGATCCCCGTCGAACCGGTGGTGGCCGGCCTGCTGCTTCTCACGCGATGCCGCGGCGATCCAGACGGTGCCCACCGGCTTGTCGGCGGTCCCGCCGTCCGGGCCGGCAACGCCGGTGATGGAGATGGCGAGGTCCGCGTCGCTGGCCGCCAAAGCACCCCGGGCCATTTCGAAAGCCACCTGCTCGGACACGGCTCCGTACATGGCGAGAGTATCGGGACGGACGGCGAGGAGTCGCACCTTCACCTCATCCGCGTAGGCGACCACCCCTCCGACCAGGAAGCTGGACGCGCCCGCCGCGTCGGTGAGCCGTGCGGCGAGCATGCCCCCCGTGCAGCTCTCGGCGGTGACCAGCCGGAGGTCACGGGCGGCGAGGCGTTGACCGACCTGCTCGGCACGCTCCATCACGTGCGCCCCTCGACCATCGGGCGCCACCAGCTCAGCGCGTACACGAGCATGGAATAAACAGTCAGCGCCAGCGCGATGACGAGGGCGATCATCACGACCGGCGCGTGCAGCCATGCCTGCCACCGGTCCCAGAAAACGCCGGTCCAACCCCAGGCGACCGCCGCGGACTGGAGCGCGTACCAGAAGATGGTCGACCCGCTGAAGATGTTCTGGAACACGGCCTTCAGCTTACCCGCTTTCCCCGCGGGCATGATCCGACCTCGCCGGGCGGCCACCTGGCGCATCACCGTCACGAGGAGCTCACGACCGAATATGACCGCCAGTACCCAAGCCGGGAGCGAGCCCCAGTAGGGGAAATGACCCGAAGGGCCCGGCGGGTTCGAGACGAGGTAGAACGGAACGAAGGTCGACACCAGGAGGAGCTTGTCGGCAAGCGGGTCCATGAGCTTGCCGAAATCCGAGATCCACCCGTGCTTGCGGGCCAGGTAGCCGTCCCACAGGTCGGAGAACGCCGCGGCGAGAAACAGGATAAAGGCCAGGAGCCGGGGCCAGAATCCATCGACCAGGATGAGGAAGAAGATGGCCGGCGTCAGTGCGATCCGTCCGAGAGTAATCGCGTTGGGGAACGCCCGCGGCTCGATCAATGCCATGTTCCGGGCCTCAGCTCAGCGCCTTGATGACCTGTTTGCTGATGGCACGCAGTGTTTCGAATACGCCCTCCCCCTCGGTGGCCACGGCCTCGTACTCCTCGAACATGCCCGGATTGAGCTGTGCATGGAGCTCGTCGAGGGGCACGTGTGTGGGTAGATCACGCTTGTTGTACTGGAGCACCATCGGAAGCTGACGCGGATCGTAGCCGAAGTCGGCCAGATTCTCGTAGAGGTTCTGCATCGAGGCCAGGTTCGCATCCATCCGCTCGGCCTGGGAGTCTGCCACGAAGACGATGCCGTCCACGCCCTTCAGGATCAGCCGGCGACTGGCATTGTAGTAAACCTGGCCGGGTACCGTATAGAGGTGGAACCGGGTCTTGAACCCCCGGATCGTTCCGAGATCCACGGGCAAGAAGTCGAAGAACAGGGTGCGCTCGTTCTCCGTCGCGAGCGAAATCAGGCGTCCGCGGGTGTCGGGATTCACCTTCTCGTAGACGTACTCGAGGTTGGTGGTCTTACCGCACAACCCCGGGCCGTAATAGACGATCTTGCAATTGATCTCTCGGCTGGCATAGTTGATCATCGACATCGTCGGTCTCCCCGGTCAGCCAGCGAAGAGTCTGTCGATTTCGCTGGCGGCGGCGTCGCCCCACCCGGCCTCCATACGGGCATCGGCGGGTGGACGCGCACGGAGCTCGGCAAGGACGGCGGCAAGGCGTGGGAGCACTTCCCGTGTCTTCAACCGAACCATCCCCAGGGTGGTACGTCTGTCGAAGATCGCGGCGAGCACGGCGACTCCGTCGATGTCGGACAGGTACATGGAGCGGTGCACGCCCTGGTGATAGAGCGCGGCGAACTCCCGCTCGCCCAGCAGCTCGGCGAGCTGATCGCTCGCGTCGAAGTCCGCCGCGGCCAGGGACGCGAAGCTGGTCTCGTCCAGCTCCGCGGTCTCGCCTGCCGCCGTGAGCGGTCGACCTCGCCGGTCGAGCAGGAGGGCGCAGCGGGCGCCGGCCTCATCGACGAACGAGTGGAGGAGCGTGGCGATCCGCTGAGAGTCGTCGGGACCGAACGCCGCCAGGGCGTCGGAGGTCATCCGGCGACCTCGTCAGGGACGCCAGGCGCGTTGGTGAGATTGCGTTCCAGGCGCGTGAGCACCTGAATGGCCCGTTTACGGATCAACGGCTGAGGCTCCCACGCGATGTAGTCGCGAAGAAGGCGCACGGACTCCACGGCGGGGGCGCTGCCCGCGACGTACCCGAGTGCGGCCAATCTCCGCAGCGGCCGGCTACTGAACAGATCGCGCCGGTGTCGCGACATCTGGTCCCGTACGAACAGGACGCCCAGCAGGGCGGCCGCAGCTGCGGCCAGCAACCCGAATCCGGCGATACGAAGGATTCGCTTCACGGTGGTACCCATCACAGCTCCCGTCGTCCGGATAGTGCTTCGGCAATCGTAACGCCGTCTGCGTATTCCAGGTCTCCCCCGACCGGCAGCCCACGCGCGAGTCGCGTGACACGCACGCCGCGGGGCCGTACCAGCTTCTGGAGGTACAACGCGGTGGCCTCACCCTCCACGCTCGGGTTGGTGGCGATGATCAGCTCACGAACCCCACCGCCCGCCGGCTCATCGCGCAGCCGCCGGAGCAGCGCCTCGATGTTGAGCTCCTCCGGGCCGATCCCCTCCAGGGGTGAGAGCCGGCCACCGAGGACATGATAGACCCCTCGATAGTGGCCCGTCCGCTCGATGGCACCCACGTCGGCGGCCTCCTCGACCACGCATACCACGGACCGATCGCGCTCCGGGTCATCGCAGAGCCGGCACGGGTCCGCCTCCGTCAGGTTACCGCATCGGGTGCATACGCGCACGCGCTCGGCCACGGCGTCGATGGCGCGCGCAAGGCGACGTGCCTCGTCCGGGCTCCGTTTGAGGAGGAAGAAGGTCAGGCGCGACGCGGTCTTTCGCCCGATCCCAGGGAGCCGAGCGAACTCGGCCGTCAGCTCCTCGATGACACCCACCGGCTCAGAGTTGGGTCGGCAGCTGGAACGGGAGGGAGATCCCGCCGGTGAGTTTCTTCAACTCCTCCTCGTACACCTGCTGCGCTCGCTGCTGGGCTTCGGAAACCGCCGCCACGACCAGGTCCTCGAGCAGCTCGACATCCGCCGGATCGACCACGGCCGGGTCGATCTGGATCTGCCGGACACGCCCCCGGCCGTCCGTCTTTACGGTCACCATGCCGCCGCCGCTGCTGCACGAGATGGTCTGCTTGCCGAGCTCGGTCTGGAGCTCCGAGAAACGGGCCTGCATCTGTTGGCCCATCTGAATGATCTGTTGGAAGTTCGTCATTGGATCGCCGGATAATAGGAGCCGTCAGTCTAGCATTTCAAGGTCCCACTGTTGTACCGCCCGGTCCAGGGCCGGTTCCTCCCCCGTAAGCTGCTCCACCTGCCGAGCCTTGAGGTGCTCGGGCGTCAGCCGCGCGGGCGGCGAAGACCCGGATCCCGGGCGGACGTCGATCTCGACCTCCCGGCCGAGCCGCTCGCTCAAAGCCGCCCGGAGAGCCGCCCGGGCCCGGGGGTCCCCCTCGAGGATCTCCTGCCCCGGACCGGTCGGCATCTCCAGGGTGACGCGGCCAGGCGGGTCTTCCTCGACCCGGGCCGACCGAAGGAACAGCCCGAGGCCGGACGGGAGCCCGGCGCCGCCTTCCGCAGCGACCTGGCGCAGCGCCTGCTCCGCTGACCCCCCCTCGGACGCCGTCGTGGGCGCCG
>CAYXJH010000206.1:0-6076 GCA_964465415.1 uncultured Gemmatimonadaceae bacterium | reverse complement strand
CCGAAATAGAAGTAGGCGCCGTCGTGGAAGATGGGGAGGTAGACGGTGGTGCCCTCGCGGACTTCCGGCGCGTCCATGTTGCCGCCGAAGTCGCCGGGCCAGAGCACGCCGAACACCTCCTCTCCCCCCGGCGCCACGGCCACGCGCCCGAGCATGGGGCGGAGATCCACGGTGATCTCTCCCATCCGGCTGTCGGGGAGCTCGGTGGTGGCGGTCATGGCGTCGCGATCGAGCCGCCAGACCCAACGTCCGGGCGGGATCGGGTCGTTCAGCAGTCGGGTGGTCGCGTCTGTGGCGAGGCCGCCGAACCCGGAATAGACCTGCGCCGCGGCGAGATCGTGGTTCGGCCGGACCTGGTGGATCCGGACGACGAGGATGTCGTTCGTCGTCGCCCCCACGATGTAGATCGGCCCCACCTCGCCCGGGAAGGCACCGCCCTCCTCCGTGTAGTAGTCGCCGAACATGGTGTTGGAGACCAGGACCGTGCCGGGCCGGACCCGGAGGACCGGCTCGCGCACGGCGAACGTGGGGTGGCCGATGGTGGGCGTGAAGTAGACGGTGTCCCGGGCCTGCGCGTCCGCCCCGGAAGGCGTGGCCAGGCCGAGCACGAGGGGCGCGAGCAGCGAGACGAGCGCCGGGGTTCGCTTGTCCATGGGTTCCTCCGGATGCAGGAGCGGGGGCGGCGGGGCGGCGCCGGAGCCAGAGTAGGCAGGCGTGGCCCGGGTGGTCAAGCATGCCGCGCTCGCCGGGGCGCGCGGACGTCCTCGCCCATCCTTCTTGCACTTTTCACTGGCGCGCGCCATGCTCGGGAGTCGAACTCCGGAGGTGCACCGTGATCCCCGCTCCTACTACGACACCCGTGGCGATCGGCCTGTGCATGGTCCTGGCCGGTGCCGGGGCCGGGACCGTCGCCGCGCAGGTTCGCCCGCCCCCTGCCGACCCGGGCACGGTGCGGATGGTCGAGGTGGACGGCTCTATCGTGCGTGTGCAGGCGCTGGGACTCGAGGAACGGGCACCGGGCCAGCCGGTGGTGGTGTTCGAAGCGGGATCGACGAATCCGCTGGAGGTCTGGACACACGTCCTTCCGGAGATCGCGGGTAGCGCGCCCGTCATCGCCTACGATCGCGCGGGCCTGGGTCAGTCCGAATGGGACGGGGTGCCGCCCACGCCCCGGCACGTGGCGCAGCGACTCCGTCTCCTCCTCGACGAGGTCGGCGCCGAGCCGCCCTGGGTGCTGGTCGGCTATTCATGGGGCGGCGTCCTGGTCCGCTTCTTCGCAGGGCTGCATCCGGCCGACGTGGCCGGCATCGTCTACGTCGATCCGGGCCCCATCGTGACCCAGTCGCTGGACGCAAACCTGGCCCCCTTCGAGGCCATCGGCGCGGGGCGGGAGGGGTATGACGCGCTCTACGACCAGATGGCGGCGGTCTACAAGACGCTGCCCCCGGCCATGCGGGCCGAGTTCGAGGTGTTCCGGACGCTGATGGACGCGGAGCCGGCCGAGCGAGGTCTCCTGCCCGTGCCCGAAGTACCGGTCGCCGTGGTGCTGGCCGGAAAGCACCTGCCTCTCCCCCTCCACCTTCCGTACGACGCCCGTGCCCATCACGAGGCCGACCTGCGTCACAGGATCCGGATGCTGAGCGAGTGGGCGCTGGAGTCGCCACGGGGGGTCCTCCTGGTGACCAACGCGAGCACCCACGGGATCCTGGGGCCCGGCGAGGAGCCGGACCTGGTCGTGTGGGCCATCCAGCGCGTGCTCGCCGCCGCGGGAGAAGCTCGGTAGGGTCGGGCCGCGCCCCGGCCCGGTGAGAGGTGATGGCACGAATCGACTCAGGATCGCGACGGATCCGTGCGGACACGGCGACGGTGTTCCAGGCGTTCGCGGACCCGGCGGCGGTGGCGTCGTGGCTTCCGCCGAGCGGAATGACCGGGAGCATGCTGGCGTTCGCTTTCCGCGAGGGCGGCGGGTATCGGATGAGGCTGTCTTACGACGATCCGGGCCACCGGCCTGGCAAGACGTCGGCGGACGCGGACGAGGTCGAGGTCCGGATCGTCGAGCTGGTTCCGGACCGGCGGATCGTGCAGGTGGTCGAGTTCGATTCGGACCAGCCGGAGTTCGCAGGGTCGATGCGGATGACCTGGTCCTTCGAGGCGGTGGAGGAGGGGACGCGGGTGTCGGTGCGGGCGGAGGACGTGCCGCCCGGGATTCGGCCGGAGGACCACGAGGCTGGCCTGACGTCCACTCTGGAGAACCTGGCGATTTTCGTGGAGCGGTCCGCTGCGTTCGAGATCCGCGTGCTGGGTCCCCGCGACATCGACCTGGCGCACGCCCTCATGGCCGTCTTCGGCGAGGCTTTCGACGAAGTCGAACTATATGGCGGCGCGCGGCCCGGCCGCGCCCACCTGGAGCGGCTGTTGGGCGGTGACACCTTCATCGCCCTGGCCGCGCTCAGGGACGGCGAGGTGGTGGGCGGGCTGGTGGCGTACGAGATGCGCAAGTTCGAGCGGGAGCGGAGCGAGATCTACCTCTACGACCTGGCGGTGGCGGCGGCGCACCGTCGTCGGGGCATCGCCACGGCCCTCATCACCGAGCTCCGACGGATGGCGGCTGCGCGCGGCGCGAATGTCGTTTTCGTGCAGGCGTATCCCGCCGACGAGCCTGCCATCGCGCTCTACGAGACCCTGGCGCCGCGTGAGGACGTAGCGCACTTCGAGATCCCGGTCGATCCAGCGAACGATCGCTGATCCTGGTTCCGCGAATTCCACTCGCGTCGCGCCCGATCAGCCTCCCGATCCGCTTGCCGTTGCGCGGTCGGGGTCGGGCTGTCGTTCGAACGTGCCCATGCCGGGCAGCTCCAGCCGCGCGGGTCGGGCGCGGGCGTCCAGGGAGAACACGACGAACGATGACCCGAGGGCGGCGTCGCGCCAGACGGTGCGGAAGGTGTCGTAGTGCCAGTGCTCCAGGTCGGCGACCAGCGCCTGTCCTCGCTCCAGGACCAGGCCCCGCGGGCCGGCACTCACGGTTACGGTGCCGTACATGGGGTGGTCGTAGGCGGCGGCGTAGCGGTCCAGGGGGCGTGACGGCGAGGTGTCGGGGACGCGTGCCGCCTCGACCTGGGCCCGGGCGGTCTCGGCGCTGGCGATGGCGGCGTCGCGCGCCGCCAGGAGCCGGGCGTTCCAGTCCTCCGGGGTCTCGCCGACGACGGTGTCGAAGAGGTGGTACATGAGGGCGTAGGTGAGGCTGTTGCCGCTCCGGTTGGTCAGGACCACCACGCCCACGCGCTCCGCCGGCATCATCCCGACGAGGGCGTGCATGCCGTCGATATTTCCCCCGTGCTGCACCACCATCCGCCCGCGGTGGTCGTTGAGGAACCAGCCGAGGCCGTACGCCATGAAGTTGGAGGCGGGGGTCATATCCGCCCAGCGCCCCGACCTGCGGACCAGCATGAGGGGGGTGTGCATCTCGGCGACGGTGGCCTCCTCCAGCAGCCGTTGCCCGTTGAAGCTGCCGCCGTCGAGCTGGAGCCGGACCCAGCTCGCCATTTCGTGGACGCTGGAGTTGATGGAGCCGGCCGGGCCCACGTTATCGATGTTGCGGTAGGGGATGGGCCGGAGCCCGCCGTCGATCTCGGCGTGGGGCCGGGCCACGTTGAGGAGGTCGTCGAGCCCGACGGTGGACGTGCTGCTGGTCGCCATGCCCAGCGGCGCGAAGATGCGGTCGGTGGTGAAGTCGTCCCAGCTGCGACCCGTCACGGCCCGGACCAGCTGGCCGGCGGCCAGGTACATGAGGTTCTGGTAGCCGAACTCGGCCCGGAAGCCCCAGCTCGGCTCGAGGTAGCGGGTGCGGCGCAGGATTTCGTCCCGATCCAGCCCGCTGGCGTACCACAGCTGGTCGCCGCGGGCGAGCCCGACGCGGTGCGTGAGCAGGTCGCGCACGGTGAGCTGCCGGGTGGCCCAGGGGTCGAACAGCTGGAAGTCGGGGAGGTGGAGCGTGGCCGGGTCGTCCCAGCGGAGCCGGCCCTCGTCCACCAGCATGGCCACCGCAGCGGCGGTGAACGCCTTGCTGGCGGAGCCGATGGCGAACAGGGTGTGCTCGTCAACGGGCTCTGGACGGCCCAGCTCCCGGACGCCGAAACCGCGGGCGTACACCACGGAGTCGTCCCGCACGATTGCGATGGCCAGGCCGGGGATCTCCCAGTCGCGCATCCCGCGCTCGATCGTTGCCTCGAGATCCTGGAGCAGCGGGTCGGCCTGGGCCACCGCTCCGTGGGCGGGGCCAGAGATCGCCAGCGCTAGCACCAACACCCCCACCCTGCGGACCGCGTACCGACCGGCCATGCTCCCCTCCATCCGGTGACTGGATTCCATCGCCGACCCTGCGGGGCCGGTCGTCGAGCGACGAGAAGGCTTCACCACGCTGAGCGCGGCCGCCTCAGCGCTCGCCGCGGTAGCCGGGGCCCCGGACCACCCGGCCGGGGCGGGCGCCGGTGTGGGCGCCGTCGCGTAATACCGCCTCCCCGTTCACGAACACGTGGCGAACCCCGCTGCTAAGCTGATGCGGCTCCTCGAAGGTGGCGTGGTCCGCGATGGTGGCGGGGTCGAAGACGACGATGTCGGCGAACATCCCCTCCCGGATGAGGCCCCGGTCCTGGATGGACAGCCGTGTCGCCACGGCCGAGGTCATGCCTCGCACCGCCTGCTCCAGCGGGAGCACGCCCTGGTCGCGGACGTAGCGGCCCAGGATGCGCGGGTAGGTCCCGTAGGCCCGGGGGTGGGCGAGGCCGGTGACGCTGTCGGGGTCCATGCCGCCGGCATCGGTCCCGAATTTCATCCACGGCTGCGCAATCTTCAGCGCCACGTTCTCCTCGCTCATCATGAAGAAGATGGTTCCGATGCGCTGTTCCTCGGAGACGAGAAGGTCCATGGCCGTGTCCACCCAGTGGTCATCGCCCCGGGCCGACGCCACCTCCCCAAGGCGCATGTGGATCCACCGCTCGTTCTCCGGCTGCCGCAGCCCCAGCAGCAGCACCCCTTCCGGCGAGGATAACGTGCACAGGTCCTCCCACTCTTTCGGCTCCGTGCTCACCACCTCCGCCCGGATCCGCGCCCGCGCGGCCGGGTCCCGGAGGTTCTCGTACAGCAGGCCGTCGGCCGAAGCCCAGGGCGGCAGGCAGGCGCTCAGCCCCGTGCCGCCCGCCGTGTACGGGTACATGTTGGCCTGCACGTCCAGGCCGGCGGCCCGCGCGGAGTCGATCTTCGCGATCATGTGCGGGCCCTTCCAGTGATTGCGCTGGCCCGCCGCCTTGAGGTGATAGATCTCCACCGGCACGCCGGCTTCGCGTCCGATCCGGATGGCCTCGTCCATCGCCTCGAGGACGTGGTCTGCCTCCGACCGCATGTGGGTGATGTAGACGCCGCCGTAGGGCGCCATGGCGCGGGCCACCTCGATCAGCTCTTCGGTGGACGCGAAGCTGCCGGGTGGGTAGATGAGCGCCGACGCCAGGCCGAACGCGCCCTCCTCCATGCTCCAGCGGACAGCCTGTCGCATGGAGTCCAGCTCCGCCGGCGACGCCGGACCCATCGCCTCGCCCTTGCCGTAGACCCGGATCGTGGTGGCACCCACGAACGAGCCCACGTTCGGCGACGTCCCGTTCGCTTCCATGGCGCGCAGCCAGCGATCGAACCCGCCCTGGCCCACGAACGACTCCGCCATGCTCTGGAACGCCGGGTCCACGATGTCGGCCACCGCCAGCCAGCGCGGGCTGACCGGCGCGTTCGTCGACCCCTCTCCGAGGATCTCCGTGGTGATGCCCTGCGTCACCTTGCTCACCACCCGGCCGTCCCCCTGGAGGAAGGCGCCGCGGCTATGGCTCTGGATGTCGATGAACCCGGGCGCCACCACCATGTCCCGGGCGTCGATCCGCTCGACCGCTGGGGCGGTGCGGAGCATTCCCGGCGGCGTGACCCGGGCGATCCGGTCGCCGCGTATGGCCACGTCGCCGAAGAACCAGGCGCTGCCCGTGCCGTCCACGATCCTGCCGTTCTCGATCACCACGTCGTAGGGTGGGGCAGCGGG
>CAYXJH010000205.1:0-6092 GCA_964465415.1 uncultured Gemmatimonadaceae bacterium | reverse complement strand
TGTGTCTGACGACGCGGGACGCGGGCATGCTGTTCCGAGCCTTCCCGGACGGGGCTCCCACGCTGATCCTCTGGTATTGACTCCGGCGGCGAGCCCGGCCACGCCAACCGCGCGACTCAGGGCGCCACCCAAAGCCGTCGGATCGGTCTGGGACGACTACCGTCGAAACGTCAAAGTATCCTGTCTGTAGTCGATCGCCCCACGGAACGAAGTTCGGCGTTTTCCCTACTGACAACGAGGCTTCGGAAGTCCAATCTTAACCGTTCGCGTTGCACCGCGCCCCCCCAACCAGGCGCGGCCCCGACGGCGCGGCGTACCATCGAGGCGCGCATGGCGAGGATGGCGGAGTTCGGTCGCAAGCACGGTGTGCCCGTGCACCTCGCCCTCACTTTGGAGCCGATCCAACTCGTTGCATCCAACTTCCTGTTCGCGGCCGCCCCGTGGGGCGTCATCGGCGCACTGGCGGCGAGCCACCGATTCCTCCAACGACCGGCTTGGCAAGCTGTGCTGGGAACCGGGTGAATGACCATGAGCGAAGACAAGGGAGCCTCTCGTCCGGAGAGGATCAGGATTGAGCAGCACAGCTCGGCCGGACTGCTCTGGATCGCGGCCTGGCTGTTCACGATCGGGTTTCTTCACCTTCCATTCTGGCGGGCGGTGCTCGCGCTGCTGGCGTGGCCGTTCTACCTCGGCGGTTCCCTGAGCGGGGTGCTGGCACCATGACCGCCGGCAAGTCGTCCGCACGGGCCTGGCGGTCGGTCCACGCCACGCGAAACGAGCGTGCTCGGGCGCTGGCCGGGGACGAGCGGATCCCGCGCGCGGTGGACACCCTCACTCACGCCGTGACCACCGATCTGCAAGCGCTCGGCGGTCAGGGCGGCAATCTCTGCCCGCCTCCGGCGGAACACCCTATTCATCCCCGTTCCGGACCCCCCAAGGCGAGGCTGAGTTCCTGGCCGCCAACGATGCGGCGCTCAAGCGCTGGCCCGTGCCTTACGAGGAGATGGACGTCCCCGGGCCGTTCGGAACGACGCACGTGGTGATGACTGGGTCGCTCGACGCGGTACTGTTGCACGGGTACATGGCCACGTCTGCCATGTGGGCGCCGAACATCGAAGGCCTGCGCCGGGCCCGTCGTGTGTACGCCTTCGACGTCATGGGCCAACCGTTCCGAAGCATCCCCGGCGAGCCGATTCGCAGCGAGGCTGACTACGTGGCGTGGCTGACCTCGACCCTCGACAGCGAGGACGACGCCGTGCGCCCCGTCCTGGACTTGATGTACCTGGGTGTGAAGCGTTTCCGAATGCCGTACGAGACCATGCGCGTCCTCGCAAGTCCCTTCTCGGACGCCGAGTTGAGGGCGCTGCCCATGCCGGCCCTGCTTCTCATGGGCGACCGTGAAGTCATCTGCGACCGGGTGGCGGCACTGGCCCGGGCGCGTCACCTCATCCCGCGCTTCGAAGGCGGGATCGTTCCTGGCTGCCGCCACGACTTGTGCTACAGCCAGAATCGGCTGGTGGATGCGCGGGTGAGCGAGTTCCTCGGCGCGAGGGGCGCGACATGACCGCCGTCGCTTGCCTGCGCGTCTTCGCGCGACGCCGTCCTGTCCTCGCCTACTACACCCTGGTCTTCACCATCTCGTGGGGAGGAATCCTCCTCTTGGCTGCGCCGGGGGAGATCCCGGGCAAGCCGGAGGACGTGGACAGGCTCTTCCTGTTTGCGCTCGCGGCCCTGTTCGCCGGTCCGAGCGTCTCCGGGGTGGTGATGACCGCGCTCGTGGCCGGCCGGGCCGGGCTCCGCGACATGCTCGGCCGCATGGTTCGCTGGCGCGTCGGCCGGCGGTGGTGGGCCACCGCGCTCCTGACGGGGCCGGTCCTGGTCGTCGCGGTGTTGTTGGGACTGTCGCTCTATTCTCCTGATTTCACACCCGGCCTGCTCACCACCGAGGACCCGGTGGGACTGCTGATTCTCGGGATCGGCGCAGGTCTGATCGGCGGCGGCCTGCTCGAGGAGCTCGGCTGGACCGGATTCGCCGTGCCGGCGTTGCGCCAGCGCTACGGCGTCCTGGAGACGGGCCTGATCGTGGGCATGCTCTGGGGGGCATGGCACCTGCTCATCGCGGTATGGGCGAGCCGCGGGATGGCAGGCGAGGCGTCGCTGGGCGGGTTCATGGCCGGCTTCCTCGCGTTCTACTTCGTCGCCCTCCCGGCGTACAGGGTGCTGTTGGTCTGGCTCCACGACCATACCGCGAGCCTGCTCCTGGTCATGCTGATGCATGCGGTGCTGTCCGCGAGCACCGTTATCCTGGCTCCACTCGCCCCGCACGGCCACTTCACGTGGAACTTTGTTCTCGGGGTCTTGCTGTGGGGCGTGGTTGCCGGCATTGCGGTAGTCAGGCGCGGGGCGTTGTCAGTGCGACCGATCCCGCCTGCGGCGGCCGGGTGGGCTGAGAAAGAGCGCTCATCCATGAGGGACATCGCCTACACTCGCCACGTCGGCCCCGATGTCCTCCGCTTCGAGGCAGTGACCGACCCGGCAGCGGGGGGCGGCTTCGGCTTCGGTGACCCCTACGCCCGTGCGTTTGCCCGCGTCCCGCCACCCGAAACATTCGACATCAAGGAGTGTCGCGATGAAGGCAAATGTTCCTGAACTATTATTTGCTTCGCGAGACGACTTTCGTGCCTGGCTGCGCAAGAACGCGGAGACAAGAGACGGAGTGTGGCTTGTGTTCGGCAAGACACAAGCGATTGCTACTTTGTCGGCAAACGACGCATTGGAAGAAGCTCTTTGTTTTGGCTGGATAGATGGGCAGGTACGAAGCATCGATGACACAAGGTATGCCAAATATTTTGCTCAGCGTCGCCCCAAGAGTCCCTGGTCTGATAGAAACAAGAGAAAGGTGGCATCGCTGCGAGAGAGAGGGCTGATGACTGTTCTAGGCGAACGAGCAGTGGAAGCCGCAACACGAAACGGCACATGGGACGCTCCGAACCGTGACTCCATTGGGGGCCAGGACTTCGATGCCCTCGCGGATAGGTTGATGGGCATATCACCAGCGTACGAGAACTTCAATAACATGCCTCCGTCGGTTCGGCTCATATACACAAAGAGGTACCTTTCATTCAAGACTGAGGAAGCCCGACAGCGGGATCTCGAGAGAATTGTAGACAGGCTTAACAAGAATCTGAAACCGATGTAGCCGCAGCACGCACCATGTGGAGGTTTCGAGGATGACGAGCGCCCAACTCTTCCGAATCAGTGGATTATGTCTCGTCACGGGGGCCATCGTTTTTGTCGTGCACGTGGTGCTGCGGTCGGTGGTCACGGCCGGTCCGGAGGCCGCCGTCTTCGCGCAGGAGAATGTCTGGATACCCATCAACACCCTTGGTGTGGTGGGAGCCGGACTTGTTGTCCTGGGCCTGCCCGGAGTGTATGCTCGGAGCGCCGGATCAGTCGGCCTATGCGGCTTGGCTGGAGTAGCGCTGCTCAGCTCTGCCTGGCTGTTCTTCGGTCTGTTCCTGAGTCTCTACAGCGTGCTCGTGCTGCCGTGGTTGGCCGACCAGGCCCCTTCCCTGATCGCAGACTCTGCCGCGCTACCTGCGGCGTTCATCATCGCCTTCATTGCGGCACTCCTCGCCTGGCTGGCGGGGGCGGCCCTGCTTGCGTTTCCATTCCTCCGAAGACGGGCGCAGCCGCTTTGGGTCGGCTACGGCCTGCTGGTCTCCGCGATCTGGATGGTCGTCGGGAACCTGGTCATCGCGCCGCGCGGGCCTGCGTCCAACGTCGCTGTCAACCTGATCTCCAACATGGGGCCGGTCCTGCTGCTCATCGCGGTGGGGGCTCTTGGCTACCGAACGTGGACGGAGCAAGCCACGCATTCGGGAGCCGCCGAGGCAGGCCATGCGCCTACCGGTTCGGTGAAGCTGGCTGGCAGGTAGTACAGGAGCGTGCCACCTGGAAATGGCGTCTCAGATCACTCGTGACGGGGGGCTCGGCTCGACCGACCCGTGAGGACAGGCCGCAGCACAGGAGAAGGCGGGTGGGCCAGCGCAAGGGAGGAGATTCCAGCCGTGAAGGCTATCGTCTACATGCGTTACGGCGGTCCCGAGGTCCTCCACCTCGAGGACGTGGCCGACCCGACACCGGAGGCCGACCAGATACTCATCCGCGTCCGGGCGACCCGCGTCGGCTTCGGTGACCTATATGCCCGTGACTTCGCAAGCGTCTCGCCTCGCGAGTTCAGCATGCCGGGGGTGTTCTGGCTGCCTGCACGGCTGGCCATCGGGGTGCGCCGGCCGCGCCGGCGAGTCCTGGGTAGCGAGCTGGCCGGTGAGGTCCACGCGGTGGGAAAGGCGGTGACGCGATTCCGCCCCGGCGACGCCGTGTTCGCCTATCCCGGCCAGAGCTTCGGCGCTTACGCGGAGTTCCTTTGCATGCGCGAGCGCGGGATGGTGGCGCGGATGCCCAGCAACATGACCTATGAGGAGGCCGCGACGGTACCGTACGGCGCGGTGACCGCCCTCAACCTCCTGCGTCGGGTCCATGTCCGGAACAGCCAGTCCGTGCTGGTGCTCGGTGCGTCTGGCGGGATTGGCTCGTACGCGCTCCAGATCGCGAAGCAACAGGGCGCTCGTGTGACCGCGGTGTGCAGCACGCCGGGTGTCGAGATGGTGCGGGCGCTCGGGGCAGACCGGGTCATAGACTACACCCGGGAGGAATTCACGGGCGACGGCGAGCGCTACGACCTCATCCTCGACATCGTGCGCAAGACCACTTTCGCGAGGGTCCGCGGTTCCCTCGCGTCCACCGGCGTCTACCTGTTGGCGAGCTTCAAGACCGGGCACCTGGCGCAGATGCTGTGGACAAGGCTACGGGGAGGGCAGCGGCTCATCTGCGGCATGTCAATGGATAGACCGGCCGACCTCGAGACCGTGTGCGAGCTGGTCGAGACGGGGGCGCTGCGCACGGTAATCGACCGGCGATTCCCACTCGAGCAGGCGGCCGAGGCGCACCGCTACGCGGAACAACACGGCCGGCGCGGCCACGTGGTGATCACGGTCGGCGCTCCGTCGCCGGCTGCCGCCGGACCCGCAACCGAGTTGGGGACGCCCGGCCAAACGGGGCGGCCGTGACGACCGCTCCGAGGACCGCCCAGGTCCAACCGTCCCCGATGAAGGGGCGAAGCCATGGCGGGGTGGGACAGGCGGCGGTCGTCGGGGGACTCAGCGGCGGCGAGGGTGGAGGGTGCGGTGGCCAGTGGACAGCGGGATCGAGAAACGGGTGAGTCGGCACATTGCCCAGGAGGTGTGTCCGTGGAACAGCCCGAAGCTGGTCCAGCTGAGTGGTGAGGAAGATTATCGGGCCAGGAGCGGATCGATTTCGACTTCGACTTCGACTTCGACTTCGAGCGGCCGGGTTGGGGCGGGTTCGTCGGCTTCGGCTTCCTTGCCGGGCACCGAGGCGCCGTCGCTCGTGGAGCTGATGGGCATGACCTACGAGGAGTGGGACGTGTGGACGCGAGGGTCGGCGATCCGGCGGGCGGGGTATGCGGGGTTCCGGCGGAACGTGGCGGTGGCGATGGGGAACTGGCTGGGTTCGGCCGAGGAGTCGTCAGAGGTGCCGGAGGCGGCGGTGGCGGCGCTGCGGGACGCGCTGGAGGACGCCGAGCCGCTGGTGCGGGAGCACGCGGCCTGGGCGCTGGAGCGGGCCGTGGGAAGTGACGACAACTCGGATCGGAGTCGGGTCCAGGCCGCTCCTCGCCGAGTTGCCGACACCCGGTGACAGTGACGGGGAATCATTGGCCAGGTTCCAGGGATGTCACGCGCCTACTCAGCGGGGACCGCTTCGTCTCCACCACGTGCGACCGGATTCGCTTCCCGCCGGGCATCATTCCCGCCCCCATTTCGCGCGAGAATCGCAGCCACTCTGAGGCCCCAATCGGACCTCGGAGAGGCGTCCACCGGAGCGAGCACCTTCCTGAACGCGGGTAGGGTGGCTCCCTTAGGCGGCCTCCCCCCACATCCCCCCCGGTCCCACACTGCGCCCATTGCTACACCGACGCCGATTCCGACTGACATCCAAATCGCTGCCTT
>CAYXJH010000204.1:0-6134 GCA_964465415.1 uncultured Gemmatimonadaceae bacterium | reverse complement strand
GGCGAGCAGCGACCTGACCGGGGAAGAGGTCGAGCGCGTCGCTCGCGTCGCCGTGCAGCAGGCGCGGCAGCACGCGCCCGCCCGGCGACGTCCCCTCGAGCTGGCCCCGGTGGACAGCTACCCGGATGCCCGCTGGCGCAGCCCCATCGAGATCGACCCGTTCGACGTGTCGGTCGAGGAGAAGGTGGCGCTGCTCCTGGAAGCGAACGAGGCGGCGCTGGGCGTCGCGGGCGCGCGGTTCGTGAATTCGAGCGTCGTCGCGGTACGGCAGGAGCGGCTGTTCGCATCCACGGAGGGCACGGTGGCCGACCAGGTGCTCTATCGGATCAACCCCAGCATGAACATCACGGCGGTCGCGGCCGACGGCTCCGACTTCCAGAATCGGAGCGCCACCGACGCCGCGCCCATGGGGCTGGGGTGGGAGTACGTGCTGAGGACGGACCTGCCCGGCAACGCGCCGCGCTGGGCGGAGGACGCCGTGCGCAAGCTGGGCGCTCGCCCCGTCGACCCCGGCGCCTACGATCTCGTTCTCCTCCCGTCCCACCTCTGGCTCACGATCCACGAGTCCATCGCCCACCCCACCGAGCTGGACCGGATCATGGGCTACGAGGCGAACTTCGCCGGGACCTCGTTCATCCACCCCATCGAAGACTTCCTCGGCACGTTCCGTTACGGCCGGGAGTTCATGCAGATCGAGGGCGAGCGCTCCACGCCCGGCGCGCTGTCCACCATCGGCTGGGACGATGAGGGCGTCCGTCCCGTGGACTACCTCATCGTTCGGGACGGCGTTCTCTGGGACCTCCAGACCAGCCGGGAGGAGGCGCCGTGGCTCGCCGACTGGTACGCGCGCACCGGTCGCGAGGTCCGGTCCCACGGCCAGTCCTACGCCCAGAGCTGGGCCGACATCCAGTTCCATCGGATGCCCAACATCAACCTGCTCCCCAACGCGGAGCGGGATGTGAGCGTGAACGAACTGGTCTCCGACGTCCGTCGCGGGATCCTCATCGACGGCGATGGCTCGTTCTCCATCGATCAGCAACGCTACAACGCCCAGTTCGGCGGCCAGGTCTTCCACGAGATCCGCGATGGGCGGGTCGTGGGGCTCCTCAAGGACGTGGCGTACCAGCTCCGGACCCCCGAGTTCTGGAACTCCATGGACCAGATCGGCGGGGAGAGCACGTACGGGATGGGCGGCTCGTTCTTCGACGGGAAGGGCCAGCCGTCGCAGGCCAACGCGGTGTCCCACTGCTGCCCGGCGGCAAGGTTCCGCGGCGTGAACGTAATCAATACGGGCAGGCAGGTGACATCATGACGACCACGGTTCTCCGCACCGTTACCGGGATCCTGACGCGCGACCAGGCGCGGGACATCGCGCGGCGGGCCCTGTCGTTCTCGTCCGCGGACGAGGCGCGCGTGAACATCGGCAGCTCCGTGCGGGGGAACACCCGCTTCGCCGTGAACCAGATCACGACGGGTGGTGACATTCAGGACGTTTCGGTCGTGGTGACCAGCGCATTCGGGCGGCGGGTCGCGTCGGCTACGACGAACGGGGTGGACGACGATTCGCTGCGTCGTGTGGTCGAGGCCAGCGAGCGACTGGCGCGGTTGGTTCCGGAGAACCCGGAGTACCTGGGCGAGCTGGGACCGCAGGACCATCCCGACGCGACCTCACTGGTGACGGAGACCGCCGAGCTGGCCGCGGAGCAGCGCGCCCGCGCGGTGAATCACGTGACGGGACCGGCAATCGAGCGAGGGTTGGTCGCCACCGGCTTCCTCTCCCACGGCGCCGGCGCCCAGGCGGTCGCCACGTCACGCGGAATGTTCGCGTACAACACCAGCTCGCGCGCGTCCTTCACGACCACGGTGCGCACGCCCGATGGCACCGGGTCCGGGTGGGCGGGCTCCGGCTCCCACGACTGGACCGACATCGACATCCCGTCCATCGCGCGTCGCGCGGTGGACAAGGCCGAGCGCTCGCGGGACCCGCGCGAGGTCGAGCCCGGGGAGTGGACTGTTATCCTCGAGCCCACGGCCGCGGCCAACATGATCAACCTCATGATGAACGCCCTGGCCGCCCGTACCGCCGATGAGGGGCGGTCCTTCTTCTCCCGACCGGGGGGCGGGAACCGGATCGGCGAGCAGTTCGTCGACCCGCGGGTCAACCTATGGAGCGACCCGGAGGACCGGCGCCTGTTTTCCGCGCCGTTCAACGCGGAGGGACTCCCCAACCAACGTATGGTCTGGGTCGAGGACGGCACGATTCGAAACCTGGTCTACGACCGCTACTGGGCGAGCCGGCAGGGACGGGAGCCGACCGGGTTCGTGAGCGGCTGGTACATGGAAGGCGGATCCGCCTCCCTGGACGAGATGATCCGCTCCACCGATCGGGGACTGCTGGTTACCCGCATGTGGTACATTCGCAGCGTGGACCCCCGGACCATCCTCTTCACCGGCTTGACCCGGGACGGCACCTTCCTCATCGAGGACGGTAGCATCGTCCACGCCGTCAAGAACCTGCGCTGGAACGAGACGCCCATCTCCGTCCTGTCCAACCTGGAGATGATCGGCGCGCCGGAACGGGTCGTGCTCGGCGAGGCGGGCGATGCGCCGAACACGGTGTTCGTCCCGCCCATGAAGGTGCGGAACTTCACGTTCACGTCGGTGTCGGACGCCGTCTGAACGACCCAAGAGGCGATTGGACCATGGACACTGGACACGAGAGCGGCTGGGAGCGCATCCGCCGCGCGCGCCTGGTTCAGATCGTGGGCGTGTATGTTGGGATCTCGTTCGGGATCCTCCAGGCGGTGGACATCTTCGCCAACCGCCTGCCCATCCCCGAGTGGACGTTCGTGGCCACGTTCGTCCTTCTGCTGATCGGCCTGCCGGTCGTCACCGCCACGGCGCTGCTGCAATCCCGGTCGAAGGAGGCCCGGGGGTCGTGGCTCACCTGGGGCCGCACACTGCGAGGCGGCCTGGCGGGCGCGGCCGGGCTGGCGCTGCTGGTGGTCGGGATCAGCGTCCTCGGCGTTCTGGGCATGGGTCCGGCCAGCTCTCTCATCGCCCGGGGGGTGATGGACGCACGGGACCGGATCCTGATCGCCGAGTTCACCAGCCCCACGGGCGACGCTGCGCTGGCGGGCGCCCTGACGGAGGCGTTCCGCGTGGACTTCGAGCAGTCGCCCGTGGTGACGCTGGTGCCGATGCCGTTCGTCCGGGACGCGTTGGTCCGGATGGGCAGGGACCCGGCGGCGGAGCTCGATCCGGCCACGGCCCGGGAGCTGGCGGAGCGGGAAGGGATCAAGGCGGTGGTGGTCGGGGAGGTCGGCGCGGTGGGGCGCAGCTTCGTCGTGACCGGGCGCCTGCTCTCGGCGTCGGACGGTGAGGTGCTGGCATCGCACCGGGAATCGGCGGACTCGGCGAACCTGATCGCGGCGGTGGATCAGGTGTCCAAGACGCTTCGGAAGCAGATCGGGGAGTCCCTGCGGTCGCTCCGGGCGAACGACCCGCTGGAGCAGGTCAGCACGCCATCCCTGGAAGCGCTGCGGCGCTATTCCCAGGCCGTGCGGGCCGCCGAGATGGAGCGGGACCATGATCGGGCGATGAACCTGCTCGAGGAGGCGATCCGCCTGGATCCCGCATTCGCCATGGCACACCGGAAGCTCGCCGTCGTGCTGCTGAACCGGGGCGGATCGAACGAGCGTGTGGAAGCGGCGCTGCGGAACGCATACGAGCATCGGGATCGGCTGACGGACCGGGAGCGCTACATCACCCTCGGGACGTACTACCGCCACGCCGAGTACGACGATGACCGGGCCATGGCCGCGTACCGGACCCTGCTCGACCTCCATCCCGACGAGACCGCGGCCCTCAACAACCTGGCCATCATCTACGGGAACCAGGGGGACCACGAGCGCGCCGAGGAGCTGTACCGTCGTGCCCTGGCCATCGACACCCTGGGCGCCATGTATCATACCAACCTCATCAGCCAGCTCATCGCGCAGGGCAAGCTTGTGGCGGCGGACAGCATTCTGGCCACCTACTCGCGCCGCTTCCCGGACCACCCCGAAGCGCACCTCACCGCGTCGGCCATTGCGGTGAATCGAGGGGAGTACGGGCGCGCAGGGGAGGCGCTCCAGACGGTGGCGGAGGACCGGTCCGTCCCGGCGTTCTCCCGCGCCGTCGCCCTTCTGGACCTCGCCAATCTGGACCTGCTCCACGGCCGCCCCGAGGCCGCCCTCCAAAGGGTCGCCCAGGCCGCGCCCATGCTCCCGGCCATGGCGGGCCTGGACACCATATACGGCCTGGAGATCGCACGGGCGTTCGGCGAGGCGGTCCTGGTGGGCGACGTCGCCGCCGCCACCGCGCGGGTGGACGACGCCCTCGCGCGACGCCCGCTGGCCGACCTTCCCGCCAGCGATCGGCCCTACGCCAGCCTGATTGCGTTCTATGCGGAGGTCGGTCAGCCAGATAGGGTCCGGGCCTATTACGAGCAGGCCCTGGCCGGTCCGGAGGCCGCATCGCCTGCCTTCCGGAGCCTCGAACAAGCCTTCTGGCGCGCCCACCTGGCCATGGCCGAAGATCGCCCAATGGATGCCGTGGGTGCGCTGCGTACCGTGGCGGAGGACGGCGCCTGCCCGGGCTGCGTGCTGCCCTTCATGGCGCGGGCGTTCGTCCGGGCAGCGCAGCCCGACTCGGCCATCGCGGCATACGACCGCTACCTCGCCGCCACCTGGCACGGTCGCCTGGCGACCGACGCGCTGGAGCTCCCGCGCGCCCACCTGGCACTAGCGGATCTGTATGAACAACGCGATGATCGCCAACGCGCCGCCCACCACCACGCCGCGTTCCTGGATCTGTGGCGCGAGGCGGAGCCGCCACTCCAGGGCCGGGTCCGGTACGCCGAGGACGCGCTGCGGCGGCTGATGGCCGAAGGGCGCTGACGGATCCGGCCTACCATTGACTGAACGGGGGTGTCCGGTCTATCGGTTCAAGGAAACAGAGCGGCGCCGCTCGCCTGGGCTCTGCCCCCACCGAAGACTTCCGGAGGTTGATTCATGTCCCGCTATCGCCAACCCTCGTCGAGGCGCCTGCCGTTACTCCTGGTCCTCATCGCCGCGGCTGCTATCGGAACCGCCTGCGAAGACAGCACCACGCCGGACCGGGACACGGCCGACGTCACGGTCATGACCCGCAACCTGTACCTCGGTGGCGACATATTCCGCATCACCCAGGCCACCTCGCCGCAGCAGATCCCGGTCATCGTAGCCCAGGTCTTCGCCGCCGTGCAGGCGAACGATTTCCCCGCCCGGGCTGGCGCCCTGGCCGCCGAGATCGAGGAGTCCGCGCCCCACCTGGTCGGGCTACAGGAAGTCTCGCTCTACCGCATCCAGGACCCCAGTAATCCCCAGACTCTCGCCACGGAAGTCTATCTCGACTACCTCGAGGTTCTGCTGGACTCGTTGGACGCGCGCGGCCTGAATTACCGCGTCGTGAGCCAGGTCGAGAACGCCGACGTCCAGATGCCCGCCGCCAGGAGCGCCACCGAGTTCTTCGACGTCCGTCTCACCGACTACGACGTCATCCTGGCCCGTGCCGACGTGGAGACGCGCAACCCCGGCGCGGCCGGCTTCCAGATCATCTTCCCCTTCGAGCTGGTCACCGGCGACACCATCTGGTTCGACCGGGGCTACGTCTGGGCCGACGCCACCGTCGACGATATAGACTTCACGTTCGTCAACACCCACCTGGAAGTGAGCGCCGACGGCCAGCTTCACCCCGTGCAGTCGGCCCAGGTGACGGAGATCAACGTACAGTTCGGAGACCGGACGCCCGTCATCGCGGTGGGCGACTTCAACACGGAGCCGGGCGAACAGCCCTACCAGATCCTGACCGGCACCTTCACGGATGCCTGGACCGCCCTCGGCACCGGCGGAGCGGGGCTCACGTGCTGCTTCCAGGAATTCCTCGACGAGCCCGCGGACCTCTACAGCCGGATCGACCTGATCGTCTACCGCGGTGACGTGGACGTGCTCTCGGCACAGGTGGTGGGGGACCAGCCGGCCGACCGCACGCCCGGAGGGCTCTGGCCGTCCGACCACGCCGGCGTCGTCGCGACCTTGCGCGTCGGGAACTGA
>CAYXJH010000203.1:0-6143 GCA_964465415.1 uncultured Gemmatimonadaceae bacterium | reverse complement strand
CGACGCGTCCCCGGCGTAAGGCGAGCAGCCGCCGTCGTTGCAGGCCCGGACGCGGTAGCCGTACGTCGTCCCCGGATCCAGACCGGTGTCGGAGAACGACGTGGAGTTCGCCGGTGCGGTTCCCACCTGGGCGAAGCTCCCGCTCCCCTGCCTGCGCTCGACCCGGAACTCGGTCTCGGTCTGGCTGGCGTCGGTCCAGGTCACGTCGATCGACGTATTCGATACCGCGCTGGCGCTCACGCCCGTGGGGGCGACCGGAAGCGTGGTCGCGCTCGCCTCGTTCGAGAAGACCGAGCACCCGCCCTCGCCGCAGGCCCGGACGCGATACTGATAGACGCGGTCCGCGCTCACGTCCGTGTCCGCGTACGTCGTCACGTTGGCGTCCAGGGTCGCGATCCCCTCGAATTCGCCGCCGCCCTCCTTCCGCTGGACTTCGAAGCCGGTCTCGTTGGCGCTCTGGTCTACCCACGCCAGGTCGACCCGGGGCGCGGACACGGCCGTCGCAGTGAGACCGGTCGGGGCCGCGGGCACGGGGATCGCCGACGTCGACGCCGTCTCGTGCGCCGAGAACGGCGAGCAACCGCCGCTGTTGCAGGCACGCACGCGATACGTGTAGGTGGTGTTCGGGGAGAGGCCGTCGTCGGTGTACGTGGTGGACCCGCCGCCCGGGGTGGCGATCCGCGCGAACTCGCCGCCCTCCACCCGCCTCTCGACCTCGAATCCGGTCGCCGTCTCACTGGCATCCGACCACGAGAGCTGTATCGACGTCGTGGACAGCGTGGCGGCGGTGAGGGACGTGGGCGCGACGGGGGGCGTGGTCGTCGTCGCGATGACGGAGAACGCCGAGCAACCGCCGCCACCACATGCGCGGACCCGATACCCGTAGGTTCGATCGGGGACCACCGAATCGTCATCGAAGGAGGTTTCGCCGGGCCCGGTCGTCCCGATTTCGGCGAAGGAGCCGGCACCTTCACGGCGCTGGATCTCGAACCCGCTGCCACCGTTGGTGGGGTCGGTCCAGGTCACCCGGACGAGGGATGCGGAAATCACGGTCGCCGTCGGATTCGTGGGCGCGTCCGGTGTCCCTTCACGCAGCTCCAGCGTGACGGGCAGCTGCGCTACGTCGGCGGAGGCGGCGTGCGTGATCGCCACGGTTGCCTGGTAGGTGCCCGGCTCGAGGCCCGCCGGATCCGCCGAGAGGGACAGGGTCGTGGGCGCGGCGCTGCCGGCCAGCGAGACATCCAGCCACCCCTCCGGTCCGTCGCCGAACGTGACCTCGGCGGCGAGGCCCGTCAGGGGCAGGTCGCCTCCATTCGTCACCGCCACGCTCACGGGTTGCGGCGCGGCCGCGCCGAACGGCTCCGAGAACCCGACGGCGGTCGGACTCAGGACGACCAGGGCCGGACGCAGGACCACGAGCGTGGCCGTGCCCGAATGTCCGCCCACCGTCGCGCGCACCTGGACCTGCCCCGGACCCTGACCCGTGACCAGCCCGCCGCTCGTCACCGTCGCGATCCCGGTGTTTAGGCTGTTCCAGGTGACCGGGACGCCGGATACGGGGCGGTTGTTCGCGTCAACCGCCTGCGCGGAGAGCTGGACGGTCGAACCTACGGCAAGCTCGACCTCTGCGGGCACGACGCGAACGCCGGCAACGTCAGCGGGCTGCACCACGACGTCGTCGCAGCCCATGACGATGGAGATGGCCAGCAGACACACCAGTGATGCGGTGCGTTGCCGCGGGATTGCGCCTGCTGGGGAGGGACTGCTCGGGACGCCCGGACGCGGGGGCTCACTGCCGATCATGACGCACGTTGCACAATCTCAGAAGATCGGGGATACCACGCAACGTAACACCCCCGTCCCATGGGGCAAAGGCGCGTGACCTCAGGGAAACGCCAGGTCGTCCCGTCCCGTGAGGTGCATGGCCATGTTCCGGATCGCCACCTGCCAGACCAACGGTCGGCCAGGCAGGTCGTCGCGACGCGCCGTGCGCACCCGCTCGACATCGTCGTCGGTGATCAACGCCTGAAGGCCTACCGACCCCGCCAGGAGACCCGTCCGCCGCGCCAGCAGCCCCTCCGCCCCCACGCGGAGGATGCGGCCATCCGCCGCCACCAGCGCTCCGGTGACCTGGAGGGTGGATGCCGGACGGTCCACGGCCGTGAGCCAGGGCGCCTCCACGATGTGACCGGTGCCCAGTCGGATCTCCTTTCGACCGAGAAGGTCCCGCTGGTCGGGCAGGAGGTTGCCGGTTTCCAGCGTGAGGACCAGGACCGCCGAAGCGCCCGCCTCCGAGGCGGCCTCCGTGATCCCCCGGACCCACGCCCCGGAGGGCGGCAGGACCGCCAGGCGCTTGTCACGCCGATCGGGAGAGCGGAGGCAGTCATCGTGCATGTCGAACTCACAGCCGAATTGTACGTCCGGCGCGCGCCCGGCAGCCGCGACGCCAGCACCGAGGGGAGCGCTCGCGCCCAGGGCGTCCAGATACGCCGTCATCTCGGCCAGCAGCGCGGCCACCGGCGAGCCCGGGTCGGCTGACGGGTCGAACGTGGCCGGTTGGCTGGCACCTCGCTGATAGCCGACCGGAAGGTGTGCGATGGCCGTGCCGGTCGGGTCCGGGACACCCGTGTAGTAGGGTGGGCCATCGAAGTACGCGTCGCTCAGTCCGCCCGAGCCTACCGTGGCACAGCCGGCGATGAGGAGCGGGAAGAGCGCGGCCGCGCCGAGGGCCCGGCGGTAGGTCGCAAGGGAGCGGGGCAAAGGACGGACGGACATGCGGGTCTCCAGGATCGTAAATGCCTTTCGGATATCCACAACCTGAAGATAGCCAGGGGCGCAACAGCCAGACGCGACCCCAGGGGACGGCCGGAGCCGGGAGTGCCCCGGCCCGGCCGCGCTCCGGTATTCCTGCTCGGATTACGTCCGACTACGGTACCAGAACGGCATCGATCACGTGGATCACACCATTCGACGTGAACACGTCCGTGGCAACGATGTTGGCCCCGTTGACCTGTGCTCCACCCCCCAGCGAGATGGCGATCGTCCGGCCCTCGAGCGTGGTCAGCTCCATCCCGTCCTCCAGGTCGGCCGCGAAGACACGACCGGCCACGACATGGTACGTCAGAACCGTGGCAAGGGCTTCCGGGTCAGCCAGCAGCGCCTGCAGCGTGCCCGCCGGCAAGGCATCGAACGCCTCATCCGTCGGTGCGAACACCGTGACCGGTCCCGGGCTCCGCAGCGCACCCTCCAGCCCGGCCGCGCCCACCGCCGCCACAAGCGTGTTGAATCCCGCGCCGATCGCCGTATCCACCAGATCGTCGACCGGGATCAGCACGGCATCGATCACATGGATCACGCCGTTCGACGCCTCCACGTCCGTCGCCGTGATGTTGGCACCGTTCACCATCGCTCCGCCGGCCAGCGAGATCCTGAACTCACGACCTTCCGCCGTGGTCACGATCTGACCATCCTCCAGGTCCCCCGCCATGATCCGGCCCGGGACCACATGGTACAGCAGCACCTCCGTGAGCGCCTCCGTGTCAGCCAGAAGCGCCTCCACCGTGCCGGATGGCAGGGCCGCGAACGCCGCGTCCGTCGGCGCGAACACTGTGAACGGTCCCGGACCCTCCAGCGTCGCCGTCAGCCCCGCCGCCTCCACCGCCGCGAGCAGCGTCTGGAACGAGCCCGCCGTTTCCGCCGTCTCCACGATGTTCAATGCCTCCGGCGGCGTCACGTCGTCGCTGTTGCATGCCGCCACTCCCACGGGCACCGCCAGTAAACCAGCGGCCAGCCATCGCTTGCTCCGTCCAATCATCGTCCTGCTCCTTGACCTCAGAGTTAAGGCGCGGGCACCCCGCGCATCGGACCGACCCCGCCATCATCCGGCGGTGTTGTCCATGTCGTGTCCAGCAAGGATAGCCTACTGTTTAATTCCTGTCAAGGGTGTCATATGGACACGAGCTAGACAGCGCAGGGAGCTTGCTGGGGTCGCATCCCGGCACGAAGAAGGCCTTTCGCCGTGCGCGTACATGTTCGGGCCCGCAGAATCCCGCGCCCGTGCCCGAGTCCGTGCCCGCCCCTCGCGCCCGAATGCCGGGGCCACCCGGCGGCGAAGCCGTCCTCCTGGGGTCCGGCCAGCGATCGGGCGCGCAGAAGGCAGTCGGGCGCGCGTGTCGGGCTTGGGGGCACGGGCGCGGGCTCCAGGGGGCGGGAAACAATGGACACGGGCGGCGGCTTGCCCGTAAGGATGGATCAGGGACGAACCCCGGACGCGGTTACTGGGTCTGAACGATCTCGTCGGTGATCCGGTACGCGCCGTCCAGCCAGGCGATGACCTCCCGGGCGCCGGGATGGTCGCTGTCGCCATATCGTTCCCTGAGCAGGTCGGCTTTCTCGCCGAGCCGGTCGAGCCCGACGTCCTGCAAGGTCAGCAGATCCTCCCGGATGCGCGTGCCCAGCTCCGTGCCCATGATCTCGAGGGCAGCCCGCCGGAAGGCGTCGCCGTACCGATACGCCTCGCCGAGCCGGTAGCTTTCCGCGAGGGTCAGCGCCGGGATTCGCGTGAGTGTGGGCTGGAGCGCCGGATTGATGCCGTGCCCTGCTATGTACCTCGCCATGTTGGCGGGCCGGCCGGTGAAGCCGCGCAGGTGCAGGTACTGGGACAATCGCTGGCCATCGTTGACGGGGTAGTTGTCCCACAGGAACGGCTTCCGGCCCAGCACGTCGGCCACCCCCTCCAGGTGCCCGGGCGAATACGCGCGCGAGACCACCTCCTCACCTGTCCAGAAGATCTCCACTGCCGGGTCGAGTCTGGAGCCCAGGTCCTCGAGGTAGTCGGCCGGCCGCTCGCCGAACACCCGGTCCAGGACTGGATCGTCGGAATAGTAGGTGGGGCACAGCAGGATGCGATCGGCCGCGCTCCGCTCGGCGACCCAGTGCACGATGTCCGACTGGCGGGCGGCCAGGTCCGGCGAATCTCCTCGCATGTCGTCGAACAGGATTGCCAGGTCGGCGATCCCGACGTCGTCGAAAAAGGCGAGCTTGTCGGCGAGGCCCGCGCGGGCGTCGTCGTCGAACTGCCGGTAGACCTCGTAGGGGCTGAGCCCGACGCCGAACCGGACCTCCAACTCCCGGCAGCGGCGGGCGAGGCCGCGCAGGCCGTCCGCAGCGTCCGCGGGATGCGGCTCACGCCACCGTCGTCGCATGTACGGGTCCGCCTTGGGCGCGTACAGGTAGAAACGGAAGCCAGCCGGCGCCAGGTAGGCGAGGGTCTCCTGCCGCTCGGCCCATGTCCACGGCTTGCCGTAGAACCCTTCGATGATCCCGAGCTCGATGTCCATCCTAGGAGCGGGCGGGATCGAATCGCCGGGCCGATCGGGTGCGGGCCTTCTCGGCCTCGATCTCCCGGTCCTTCGGGGGCGCGCTGGTGACCAGGGCGTCGAGCAGCCGACGCGCGGCGTCGGACACCTCGTCCACCGCACGGTCGAACGCTTCCTGATTCTGTTGCGATGGGCGGGTGTAGCCACTGAGCTTGCGGACGAACTGGAGCGCGGAGGCCCGAACCTCCTCGTCGCTGGCCGGCGGATCGAAGTTGAACAGTGTCTTGATGTTGCGGCACATATGAAGCCTCCCTGGGGTGGGTTCGATCGGCTCCTACCCGTTGCGACGGCGGAAGTGCCTCATGAACGCCCACGGGCGCTGAGCTGGTGGAACGAATATACTCCCTGGATGGATGCCTCCCCTCGTCGGCCGACCGCCGCGCTCCTGGCCATACCGGCGCCGACGCGCTACGACGTGCGATTCCGCCTCCTGGGCATCCCCGTCCGGGTGCACCCGATGTTCTGGCTGGTCGTGGCGCTGCTGGGGGGTGTCGGGCAGCCGGGCGTCTCCACGGTACAGGTCGCGGCCTGGGTCGCCTGCGTCTTCGTCTCCATCGTGGTCCACGAGTACGGTCACGGGCTCACCGGGGCGGCGTTCGGACGGCGATCCTCCATCGCCCTGCACGCGTTCGGCGGGCTGTGCGCGTTGGAGCCGCACGCATCCCGACGCGAGGAGCTCGCGGTGCTGGTGATGGGGCCCGGCGCCGGGTTCCTCCTGTTCGCGGCTGCGACGGCCGTGGCCTATGCCGCGTTCGGCGTGACCGG
>CAYXJH010000202.1:4931-6149 GCA_964465415.1 uncultured Gemmatimonadaceae bacterium | reverse complement strand
GCGCCCATAGCTCAACTGGATAGAGCGTCGGACTACGGATCCGAAGGTTGGGGGTTCGACTCCTCCTGGGCGCACTGGATCGAGGATCCCGGAACGTTGTTTGACAGGCGAGGGAAGCGAGTGCGAGCCGCGGCCGTCCACGAGGCGGTCGAGGAAAGTCCGAGCTCCGCAGGGCAGGGTGCCGGGTAACGCCCGGACGCCGCAAGGCGCTGGAAAGTGCCGCAGAAAGCAAACCGCCGATGGCCCGACGGGAAACCGTCGGGCACAGGCAAGGGTGAAAGGGTGGTGTAAGAGACCACCGCGTCCCTGGTAACAGGGACGGCATGGTAAACCCCACCCGGAGCAAGGCCAAGCAGGGACGAGGCGCGGCCCGCGCCACGGCGGCCGGAAGGTCGTGGGAGTCCCGGGTAGGCTGCTCGAGGCGACGGGTGACCGTCGTCCCAGAGAAATGGCTCGCCTCCGCGCAAGCGGAGACAGAACTCGGCTTATTCCGCTTCCCGAACCGTTTGTTGCGCCCGTAGCTCAGTTGGATAGAGCGCATGCCTCCGGAGCATGAGGTCACAGGTTCGAATCCTGTCGGGCGCACTTCACTAAGCCCTTACGCTGTGAGGGCTTACGTGCCTCTGGGCTTGGCCTTCTTCGGCCGCTCGGGGAGCGAGCTCGTCCAACCCCAATCCAAGACTAGCCCGTGATGCCGCGGGACGGGGCGAGGCTCATTCAGCGACGGCTGGTCCGTCGCGGGCCCGCACGCGGCTTGGGCAAGTCGATCCTCACCGAGCTCTCGGCGGATCTTCATGATAGGTCGGATGGAGCCGAGAGGGCGCGGGCGTCCTGGTCGAGTTGTCGTCACTATGTTCGGAATACTCGAAGCGGACCGGTTCCGCGGCTGATCGCATCCGGGTTGTCGGCAGGCCAACCCCCCAGGGCGTCGAAGCGGAGGCTCACCTCCCTCGGTAGGTCGACTAGCGCGCCGGGTTCGACCGAGCTTTCCAGGGTGGCCACGGCCTCACGTTGGACGCCGCCATCGACCTCGCCTTAGGCCGGCCGAGGCTCCGGAGGGCGCAGAGGCGCCGAGCCGCGGATCCTCACCAGACCCCCGCCCCCAGTTGACCCCGGTTGTTGCTGCCCCAGCAGTACGTAGCGCCGGCGTGGGTGATCCCGCAGGCGTGGTCGAGGCCGAGGCTGAGGACGGCGAACCGGTGGCCGCCGGCGATGACC
>CAYXJH010000202.1:0-4831 GCA_964465415.1 uncultured Gemmatimonadaceae bacterium | reverse complement strand
GCGCGGTGCCCTCACCGTTGGCGAACACCCACGGGGTCGGACGTCGTCGAAGCTCCCTCAGCGCGACCCCGTCCGCGGGACCAGCCCGATGACCCGGGCCGGCCCGCCCGATCCGCCCTCGATGAGCACCGGCAGCGCGATGACGATCGCCCCCGTCGCTGGCAGCCGGTCCAGCGCCGTAAGGTTCTCGAGCCCCGGGACATTGCGCGCCGCCGCGATGCGGTGGACGATGAAGTCCGTGGACCGGCCGTAGTCGATGGACGCCACGTCCGCGCCGAGCGCCGCGACGCCCCGCTCCTCGACGAGCAGGCGGGCCGCGTCCTCGCCGTAGCTGGGGAAGCTCAGGTTCGAGGCATCGCCCGGGGTGTCATCGCCCAGGTACCTGAGCCGGTCCGGCCAGTGCCGACTCCAGCCCGTGCGCAGCAGGACGATCGCCCCCTCCGGCACCCGTCCGTGCTCCGTCTCCCACGCCCGCACGTCGTCCGCCGTCAGCCGGTAGTCCCGGTCCGCCTCCGCCCGGGCGACGACGTCCACGACCACCGCCGGCGCCACCAGCCGCTCCAGCGGCACCCGGTCCACCGTGTGACCGTCCTCGGCGAAGTGGATCGGCGCGTCCAGGTGCGTGCCCCCGTGCTCCGGCGTGCTGAACGCGAACGCCGAGTAGAAGTAGCTGTCCGGCGTGTGACCCCACGCCAGCGTGTCCAGCTCGAAGCGCCCCGGCGACGTCGGCCAGTAGATGGTCTCCTCGTTGAACGGGTGCGTCAGGTCGACGATCTCATACTCCCCCAGCTCGATGCTTTCCGACTCCGGGCGCTGCCCCTCCACGCCGGGATCACACCCCGCCGCAGCACCTACCAGGAACGCGACGCCTAGACCGATTCCCCCGCTACGCATGGAGCTCTCCTCTCTCGACATCGACTTCGACATCGACTTCGACTTCGACGGTGGACCGATGCCGTTCCCAGATCCCGGCCTGCCCCGTAGAAGGAAATCAAAACGCCCTTTCGGCCGCATTCGGTACGATGGGACGTGGTGGATCGGCGGGGCAAGCGTGATCGCGAGGCGGCGGGTGAGAGGGGCTGGGGGCGGGTGCGACTGCCGCCGCGGCGCCGCTTCGCTTCGAAGGGGGATGGGTTCAGCCGTCACCGAAAAATCGTCCCATCCAGCCATTCTTCTGCGCCCGGGGACGGGCGAATATTGCGCGCATGAGACACATTCGAGTACGCGATCCTCGCGCGCCGGCGTTCATTGACGCCCTGCTTGCGCGCGACGCCGCAATGCCCGTTCGCACCATGGAGGGGTTGCTGACCCGGGGCGATTCGGGCCTCGGCATCCTGATCATGGGGGTCCGGACGAGTGTGGAGACCCATCGCTGCCCGGGCTTCGCTCACTGGGGGGTGGTGGGGTTGGGCGAGATGGGAGATGCTGGCGCCATGGCGGAGCTGGCGACGCTCATGCGACTCGCGGTCCGGGCACCGGCCATCGATGTGGGCTTCTCGGCGGCCGAGGCCGTGGGCAAGATGGGACCGGCCGCGGAGGAGGACTTCCTTCGCTTCGCAACGGCGACGCCGAGCCATGAGCGCTACTGGTTCCATTACGCGGCCGCGTGCCTGGGCACCCAGGGCGCGGCGGACTTCGTGATGACCGAGCTGGGGAGAAACCGCCCGCTGGCTGACAGCGCGGCGCTGGCTCTCGCCACGCTCGGTCGTACGGACGCCCTTCCCGCGATCGACCGGGCGCTCCGTCGAGCCAGGGCGTGGCAGGTCCCCATGCTGGTGGCGGCCGTCACGGCGCTTCACCGCACTGAGTCGCCCATTGGGACCTTTACGGAGGACTGGCGGCTGCGCTACCGGTACCAACCCGAGTACGGCCGCTTTCCACCCCTTCTACCCTGCCTGACGGCGATGATGCGAGGCCACCGGCGCGGCCGCCGAGTGGCGGCTGCGATGGAGCCCGATCTGCCGAGAAGTGTGGACGCCATCATCCAGCGGGACCAACGCCCCAGGGAAGCGGAGGCGCGGCCTTGCCCGGTCTGTGGCGCGGCGGGGTCGAGGGACCGGACCGGTGTCACGATCTGCGACGACTGCGCACCGGCCACCGCCCGCGTCCAGGCCGACTGTCTCCTCGCCGTTGATAGCCGGTCCAACGACCTCTTCGAGGTGCTCAATACCATCGAGAACCAACTCATGGACCACGACGTGCGAGGCCTCCCCGCCACGGACCAGTACCGCCGACAGCTGTTCGCCAGGTCCGCATGCTACTGGCTCATAGGGCAGCGTGTGGACTCCGTGGCCGCCGGCGCCGCCATGCTCCTGGCGGAGGCGGACGCCCTTGCGTGTTCCTCCGCTTGGACCGACGCTGAACCCGGATGAACCTGAGCCGGCTCTACGACCCGGTGGGATCGTCCCGTGGGCTTCTCCCGCAGGCGCGACTACGGCGCGGTTGGCGGGCCTTCCGCGCCATGCTCTGGCACCCCCTCGAGGAGGCTCTGGACGCGTGGGCGCTGACCGGTTCACCGAAGCTTGACAGGGAGCTTGTGATGCTGGATATTCAGCACATGCTGTATATCCAGCGCTCCATGTGATGACCCGCAGGCTCATGGAACATTCCGCCCCCATACCGCTCAGCCGGCGCGAGCGGCAGATCATGGACATCCTCTATCGCCGCGGCGAGGCGACGGCAGCAGAGGTGCAGGACGACCTTGCGGATCCGCCGACCTACTCGGCTGTCCGCGCGGCGCTGAGAGTCCTCGGGGAGAAGGGCCGGGTGCAGCATCGGGTCGAGGGCAAGCGTTACGTCTACCGACCCACCACCCCCCGGCACCAAGCCCGCTCTACTGCCCTGCGACACCTGGTGCGCACCTTCTTCAATGGCAGTACCGAGCAGGTGGTCAATGCCCTGCTCGAGGACGTACATCCATCAGCCGAGGAATTGGGCAGATTGGCGAAGCTGATTGAAAAAGCTCGCCGTGAAGAGGAGGCTGGATGATCGCCTTCGATGGAACCTGGACCGCGCTGGCCCTAGAGGCCACCCTCCGCATCACTCTGTTGCTCCTCACTGCACTCCTTGTGATCGCCCTCATGCGCGGAGCCTCTGCAGCGGCACGCCACAGGGTTTGGCTCATCACACTTGCAGGCGTAATCGCTCTGCCTCTCCTGATCGTCGTGCTACCTGGCTGGCACGTGTTGCCGCTGCCCCATGTGATGGGGGAGCGCGTGCCGGCTGGTGTAGTACTCGCTACGGCGTCTGATCCGGTGGGCATGGCGTCTGGAAGCGAAGCGAGGGCCACCTCTGCTGTGGCATTCGGTGCGGCCTCGGCGGCCACTGCGTCCATCCAGGAGCGCTCACGCGGGCAATCATTCGTCCTGCTGCTATGGATCCTCGGCATGATGGGCTTGGGCAGCCGCCTGCTCTGTGGCCTCGCGCGCGTGCGTGGCCTGGAACGGCGGGCCACCGACCTCACCGACCCTGTCTGGATTCACCTGACGAAATCGCTTTGTCGACGGCTCGAGGTCCCTCGACCCGTCCGCCTCATGCGAGATTCTGGGGTGAGGGTGCCCATGACGTGGGGGATCCGATCACCGGTGATATTGCTGCCGGCGGATGCTGACCAATGGGATACCGACCGCCGCAGGGTCGTGCTCGCGCACGAGCTGGCGCACATTCGTCGCTGGGACGCGCTCACCCAGTGGGCAGGGCATCTGGCTGTCGTCCTCTTCTGGTTCCATCCGCTCGTCTGGATGGCCGCTCATCGGCTGCGCCAGGAGCGCGAGAAGGCATGCGACGACGCGGTGCTGGAGATCGGTACCCGCCCCCATGTCTACGCCGACCATCTGCTCGGTCTCGCCCGTTCGCTTGGCTCCTTCCCCGCGCCAGCCGCTGCCCTGGCCATGGCGCGCCGCTCGCAGTTCGAGGGACGACTCCTGGCCATACTCGACTTTCCGCACCGTCGCCGCCCCGTCGGCCGGCGTGCGGCCACCTTGCTCTGCATGCTCCCGGTGGCAGCGCTGCTTCCGCTTGCGGCCCTGAGTCCCCTTTCGGAGCAGGCGCAGGACGTGTACCCGCCGCCGCCCGCGCAGGCAGCGGTGGACACCGAGGCCGGCGCGTTCACGAGGCCACCGGAACCGCCGCTACCTAGCTATGGGCTAAGCGCCGAGGACCGCAACCACCTCCACTGGAGCAGTGCTGCTGGCAGAGTAGCCGAGATCCATGCCAGGGGGAAAGTCGAGTTCTCACCTGACGGCTCTGTGATCCGGCACATTTCGCCGGGAGGCTACCTTCGTGTCGAAACCCGCGGAGAGGCGGGTAGCCGCACGATCGAGGTGAGGCCACGGCCCGACGGCGAGCTGGAGTACGCCTATTTCGTCAATGGGGCACCGCGTCCGTGGCACGTCGACGCCCGCGTCTGGCTGTCGGGTGTGACGGCCTACCTCGCGCGCAGCTCCGCCGAGGAGCTGCACCTGCTCGAGGAGGAAGCCCGACTCGGCCTGCTCGACAGGTAAGCCCACTTAATCACCGCTCCCGAGGACCACACCGCTAATGCTGTTTTTCCACCATGCCGCAAAGTGCTGTTTTTTCACCCGGTTGCGACACGTATTCATGAGCTCCACACGACAGCTACCGTCACTCCGTACCCTGGCGCTGATCGCCGCGGGCTTGCTCCTGTGGCCGGAACAGTCGCGGGCACAGGAGTCACCACTCTCCCCGACACCCGAGATCCAGGCCACGAGGATCCTGGGCCAGCCACCCACCATAGATGGGCGCCTCGACGACGAAGCGTGGCAAGGCGCACCGGCCCTGACCGGCTTCATCCAGCGGCAACCGGATGAGG
>CAYXJH010000201.1:0-6158 GCA_964465415.1 uncultured Gemmatimonadaceae bacterium | reverse complement strand
CGACGGCGCGATGGAGATCGCGTCCGGCCGGCGAGCCAGCCGGATCCGCATCGCGCCGGCGGCGCCACGACCGACCCGGGCACCCGCCACAGCCCACGATCCCCTGACCTGAGACCTATGGCACGCAAGAAGACCGGAGAGACGCTTCCGGTAATGCCGCTCCGGAGCACCGTCGTGTATCCATCCGCGGCCATGTCGGTCCAGATCGGAATCGAGGCGACCCTGGTGATGCTGGAGGCGCATCCGGGCGACGCCCTCGAGGTCGTGACCGTCCTGGATACCGGCGATGTGGACGACCCCATCGATCCGAAGAAGCTGGAGAAGATCGGCGTGCGGGCGAGGATCACGGACCGCCTGTATCTGCCCGGCGGATCCGTTCAGGCGACGGTGCAGGGGCTCCGACGAGTGCGGCTACGGTCCGTCCAGCGACGGGAGGGATACTTCATCGCCCAAGCCGAGGAGGTGCGGGAGAAGGAGGCTGACCCCGCGGACGTCGAAGAGACGATCACCCGGATCCTCTCCGCACTGGAGACCCTGTCCGACCGGGTGGAACGCGTATCCGCCGAGGTGCCCGCAGTGTTGCGAATGAACGTGGGCAAGCCGGGCCGGTTCGCAGACCTCGTAGCCACGCTCGCCCACTTCACCGTAGCCTGCAAGGATGACGTGCTCCAGAAGCTGGACATCCAGGCTCGTCTCGCCTTCGTCCTGAAGGAGTTGGACCAGGAGCTGGTGCACATACGGGAGGTCGAGGCCGCCGAAACCGAGGAAAAGCGGCCCCGCCGCCCGCGTGAGCGGGCCGCCGACCTGCGCGGTCAGATCAAGCGCCTCCAGGCCGAGCTCGGCCAGATCGATCCGGCGGAACGGGAGGTCGTACAGCTGCTGCGTCGCATCGAGGCCGCCGACCTCCCGGCGCACGTGGCCAGCCGGGCGCGCCACGAGGTGGAGCGGCTCCGTGCGGTCGGGCCCGCGGGGCTGGAGGCAGAGGAGATCCGCACCTACCTGGATTGGCTGCTTCACATGCCGTGGAAGGAAGCGGCCGTCGAGCATCCGGGCATCGACCTGGATCGGGTGCGCCGTGCCCTCGACGAGCACCTCCTGGGCCTCGACGAGCCGAAGGAACGACTTCTGGATGACCTGGCGGTGGCGGGGCTCCGGGGCGACCTCAAGGGTCCCATTCCCTGCATCGTCGGGCCACCGTACGTGGGGAAGAACTCGCTGGCGACGGCGGTCGCCGAAGGCCTGGGCCGGCCCCTGGCCCGGATCGACATGAGCGGGCGCGGCGAGTCGGACCTGATCGGCGCCCGGCGAACTCAGCGGGACGCGAAGCCGGGCAGGATCGCCAGCTCGCTCCGCGATGAGGGCGTCTGCGACCCGGTCATCCTCCTCGCATCGCTCGACCTGATCGGTGCGGGGAAGGTCGAGGGTGACCCGGTCCAGGCGCTGGAGGAAGCGCTGCGTTGGGACAGCCGTGACGCCTTCATCGACCGCTACCTTGACGTGGAGTTCGACCTGTCCCGGGCGGTCGTGCTGGCCACGGCCCAGGACTTCCAGCGGATTCCACGGAACCTGCGTGAGATGCTGGTCGAGATCCGAATCGCCGGGTACACCCCGGAGGAGAAGGTGGCGATCGCCCAGGAGAAGCTCCTCCCCCGCATGCTCGAGGACCACGGCCTCGTGCCAGGCGATGTGTCGTTCGACGAGACAGCCCTCTTCGCGCTGCTGCGCGGGTATGCCCGGGATGCCGGGCTGGAGCGAACACGCCGCTTGCTGGCCACGCTGCTGCGCACGCGGGCCCGGGCCAAGGCCAACGGTGACACCGCAGAGTGGGTCGTCGACGAGGCACGGATCGAGGAGGTGCTCGGCCCACCGCGCTACGTCTCCACACCGGCCGAGAGCGCGCCGGAGGTGGGCGTCGTAACCGGGCTGGCCTGGACGGCGGCCGGCGGTGAGCTGCTCTTCATCGAAGCGCTTCGCATGACGGGCAAGGGTCGCCTCATCATCACCGGCTACCTGGGCGACGTCATGAAGGAGTCGGTCAACGCGGCGTATTCATACGTCCGGAGCCGGGCGGTCGAGCTGGAGATCCCCGACAGCGAGTTTGCCGACATCGACGTGCACGTCCATTTCCCCGTGGGCGCGGTGCCCAAGGACGGACCGTCCGCGGGGATCGCGGTCACGCTGGCCCTGGCGTCCACGTTGTCCGGGCTCCCGGTCCGCCACGACACGGCGATGACCGGGGAGGTCACACTGCGAGGCAAGGTCCTGGAGGTCGGGGGGATCAAGGAGAAGGTGCTGGCGGCCTACCGGGCCGGGATCCGTCGGGTCATCCTGCCCACGGGCAACGAGCGGGACCTGCGCGACGTGCCCGACAATGTCCGCTCCCGCATCGACTTCGTCTTCGTCGATCGCATGGACCAGGTGATGGACGAAGCGCTCCTCGGCGGCCCGCGCTCGGCAAGGCGCAAGGACGCCCGCGGGGGCGCACGCCAGGAGGACCGGGAGCCGGAGCCCGCCGGGGAGCGGGCGGCCGTGGATCGACGCGAGGACGACTCCTAGCCGGAGTGTCCGTCCGCTACGGCCGCATCGTGATGGGATGATCGACGGGCCGCGGCACCATGGCTTCCCCCTCCGTCCGCGCGACGAAGCTCGCGGCGGTCAGGTCGCCCGTCACGTTCACCGCGGTCCGCAACATGTCCAGGATCCGGTCGACCCCCAGGATCAGCGCGATCCCAGCCGCGGCATGCCCGCCCAGCCCCACGGAGTTCAGGACCAGGATCAGGATGATGATGCCCGCGCTGGGCACGCCTGCCGCGCCGATGCTCGCCAGCGTGGCCGTGAGCACGACGGTGAGCTGGTCGCCCACCGTCAACGGCACACCGTAGATCTGGGCGATGAACATCGTAGCCACAGCCTGGTAGAGCGCCGTGCCGTCCATGTTGATGGTGGCGCCGAGTGGGCACACGAACGACGTCACCGAGTTGGAGATGCCGAGCTTCTCCTCGGCCACCTCCATGGTCACGGGCAGCGTAGCGTTCGAGCTCGACGTGGAAAAGGCAACCAGCGGAGCCTCGATGATCCGGCGCAGGAAGACCAGCGGGTTGATCTTGACCAGGAACCTGAGCACGAGCCCGTACGTGATCGAGGCATGCAGCAACAGCCCGCCGACCACGGCGAGGGCGTAGAAGACCAGGGACTGGAGCAGGTCGAGCCCGAACCGGGCGACGACGGCCGCGATCAGGGCGAAAACCGCGTACGGCGCCAACCGCATGATCCAGTCGATCAGGACCATGATGGTCTGGTTCACGCCCTCGGCGACCTGGAGCACGGCTCGTTTGCGGGGCTCGTCCACCAGCGTGAGGGCGGCGCCGAAGAGGATTGTGAAGACGATGAGCGGCAGCAGGTCCATGTCCGCCGCCGCCCGGATCGGATTGGTGGGGATCATGTTGAGGAGCGTCTCGACGATGGTGGGTCGCTCCGCCGCGAGCTCCACCGCCCGTCCCGCCTGCTCCTCGAACGCCGCCGCCAGGCTGTCCCGGGTCTCCGGGTCGATCCGGGATCCGGGCCTCACCAGGTTGGAGATGCCGATCCCGATCATCACGGCTATGGCCGTGGTGGCCATGTAGTACGTAACGGTCTTGCCACCGATCCGGCCGAGCTTGCGGAGGTCGCCGAGTGACGCGGTGCCGATCAGGAGGCTCGCGGCCACGAGCGGTACCACCACCATCGTGATGAGACGGATGAACGCGGTACCGATCGGCTCGATGGCGACCAGGAGATCCCTGAGCCACACGAGCTCCATGACATTCGCAACCAGGCCGAAGATGGCACCGAGGACCAGGCCGATCAGGATCTTGGTATAGAGCTGCATTGCTCGTCCGTCTCGTAGTGGAGCGGGGAAGGACCCGGCCTGTCGGTTGCCGAAGTTAGCGGGCGCGTTGGCGCCGTGCTAGTTTTCGCCCGTCATCACCCTGTCAACGGAGTATCCGGCCTTCATGCTGCGACCTCTACCGCTGATCGTGCTGGCGCTGGCGCTGGGCGCCGTCTCGTCCTCGTGTGACGCCGACCGGTCCCGGACCGGCGATCGGCAGGAGCACGCCGCCCAGACGCCGACGGACTTCGGCCCCACGGCCGTCTATGAGCGGCGCCTGCTCTTTCTCGGTCCTGGCCAGCGCCTGCCCACCGCTGCGCTCGTGGACTTCGTCGCGCTGAGCGACAGCGACGGTCTCCGCCGGGGTGTCCGGGCCAGGCTGGCCGATGGCACCGACTGGACCCGTCTGATGGACGCCGGTTGGGAGATGGATCGTATGCGTGACCCGTGGCGCCTGGTCCCGTACGGCCAGCTCCGGGTCCTGGTGGGAGACGACGGTGAATTGGGCGCGCTGATCTTCCGGGAGGACGCCGAAGTCCGGCTCGAGCCCGGCGCCGCGCTGGCCGGCTTTGCGCCGGACCCCGGAACCCAGCTCGTGCTCCGGGATGCCCGCCTCGGCATCGGGCCCGACCTCGTCCAGGGTGTCCTCCTGGACGCCCAGCTCGGGCGCGCGATCGACCTGGCGTCGGAGCACAACGGCATCGACCCGGATGCCGGTGACGGCGTCGATCGGGCCACGCCGGCCGCGCGCAGGGGTGCGGAGGCGCTGCTCACCGATGCGGCCGGCTACCACCTGGTGTTTGCCGCCTCGGCCGCGGGCCACGTCGGCTGGATCCACGTTGATGGCCATGACGACGTGCGGCGCGGGGCCAGGCTGTCCGCGGTGGGCTGGCAACCCGGCGAGGGCGGGATTCAGATCGCCAACGCGTGGCAGGTCTCGGGCCCCGGCGAGCTGGTGGGTGAGCTGGTCGCCGAGGCGGTGGACGGTGTCGAGATCAGCGGCCCGGACCAGATCGAGAGCGTCGGATACGCGATCGTGAGCGGCTGGATCGAAGACCGGGACGGTCGACGCGACGTGTTCGGGCTGGTGCGCCACGTCCGGTGACACCCTCCTCGTGATCAGCCCGACCGGCATCCAGGCCGCACTTACCGTCGTCTTCGCCTCCCTGGCCGGGGGTGTGACGAACACCGTGGCGATCTGGATGCTGTTTCACCCCTACGAGCCGCCGCGTCTCGGTCGGCGCAGCATCCGGTTACTGCAGGGCGCGATCCCGAAGAACCGGGCGCGCCTGGCGGCCGCCATGGGCCGCGCCGTCGGTGAGCGGCTGCTCACGGGTGAGGACCTGGCGGCCGCGCTGGCGGCGCCAGGGTTCCGGCAGGCGTTCGACGAGCGGCTGGACACGTTCCTGCAGAGCGCCCTGGAACAGGAGCGGGGCAGCCTGACGGACCTGCTTCCTCCAGCGGTCATGGACGAGCTGCGGCCGGTACTGGATGACGTGGCCGCCGCCGGCCTCCGCCGCCTCGACGAGTACCTTGCCTCCGAGGAGTTCCAGGAAGCGGCCCGGCGCTGGACCCGCGCGTTCCTCGCCGATATCCGGGACCGCCCGATCTCCGAGATCCTGACCGAGGACCGGGAGCAGGCGCTGGCGGACTTCGCCCGGCGATTGCTGCGCGAGGCGCTGGGCGGCGCCGGCTTCGAGCGGGCGACCCGGGACTACCTGGATCGGACCACGGAGAGGCTGCTCCAGCCTGATCGGACCTTCGAGGACATGCTCCCCCTGGGCCTGGTGGCCGCCGTCGAGAAGGCGATCGCGGGCTATCTCCCGCTCGCGCTGGAACGGCTCAGCCGGCTGCTCGAGGATCCGGATGCCCGGGCCCGGCTGGGCGCCCTTCTCCACCGGCTGCTGGAGCGATTCCTCCAGGACCTGAACTTCTACAAGCGCGTGGTCGCGACGCTGGTGATCCCACCCGACACCGTGGACCGGGTCATCCGTGCCATGGAGAGCGAAGGCGCGGAGAACCTGTCGGAGCTGCTGCACGACGATGCCGTACGGGACGCCATGGCACGCAGCGTCAACGACGCCATCGTCGAGCTCCTCCGCCGCCCCGTCGTCTCCGTTCTGGGTCGGCCGGGGGATCCCAGCGTGGAGGAAGCGAAGGGCACGGTCGCGGGCTGGGCGCTCGCGATGGCGCGCGCGCCGCAGACCCGGGAGTTCCTGGTGGAGAAGCTGCGAGCCGCCCTGGGCGCCGCCGAGAACCGCACCTGGGGTGACGTGCTCGGCGGGATCGC
>CAYXJH010000200.1:0-6159 GCA_964465415.1 uncultured Gemmatimonadaceae bacterium | reverse complement strand
ACATCTTTCCCTACACGACGCTCTTCTTCCTTTACGGCACCGTGCCCCAGGAGGGCGGACCGGCGGGCGCCCCCCGGACTCGGATCGTGGCGCCCAGCCGCGCGGCGGTCACCTTGCTTGGGAGCACTCCGGGCCGGCGAAACGGTGCCACTCGACATAATTGGTCAGGTACCGCGTCGCCACTCCACGGAAGCGACGCAGCCAGCGGCGGAGCTGAACCGGATACAGGTCAGCCGCCGGGGCCGGTTGATACGCAAGTCCGATGTGCCGGGCTGCCATGCCCACCGGGCTGAACCGACCCCTTCCACCGACGAGGGCGGTCGCCGCTCCGATGGCGGGCGCAAGCACGCGCACGATCTCGTCGGTCGAAGGTTGAGGCCCTCCCCATGGGCGCGTCGCTTCCGGCGGATGAGCCGAGCCTCGAGGACGAGCCGAGGCTGGCGGACGAGCCGAGGCTGGCGGACGAGCCGAGGCTGGCGGATTGGCCGAGGCCGGGGGATGAGCCGAGGCTGGGGGATGGGCCGCACCCATGAGCTGGCACACCAACCCGCCCTGTCCATCCCGAGCGACCAGGACCCAAGCCCGCGGGGCGGAGGACCGAGCCTTGGTCAGGCGTCGCCGACTGGCGCGCGGGGGCCCGTGCCGCTTCCCCTTCTCGGAGTATGCGAACTTCAGCTCGTACACACGGAGCCGGCCCACCAGCTTCGGTGGCCTGGGCGGGCCGGGCGGCGGGTACGTCCCGGCGCGTGCTGCATTCAGGAGCCGGTGGCGCCAGCGGAACGCCGTGTCCCGGTGCACGCTCAGGGCCGCGGCCGTCCGTCGCACGGTGAGCCCCGCGCGCATGCAGTCGCAGAACGGCGCCCAACGGTCTGCCTTCTTCAGGTAGGCCAGCGGCGTGCCCGTCGTGGCGCAGAAGGTCCTCCCGCAGCCACCGCACCGATATCGACGACGTCCCGCGGACCAGCCCCACAACGCGACGGAGGATCCGCCGCAGCGCGGGCAACCGGGTCGGGCCCGGAGCTCGGGGAGATGCGAGGGTGCGATCATGCCCTCATGATGGGTGGCCGGACGTCGGACGAGAATGGCGGGATCGGCCGTCTGCATGTCCGGCGGGGACGGATATGCCGGCCAACATTTCCTGCCGACAGACCCCGATGGTGCAAGCCGAGCGGGCGCTGCCCGAGGCAAGCGACGGGCAAAGCCGTGCCGCTGCGGCCGCGGATGCGGTCACCGATGCAAGCGCCGCGGCGCAGGGCATAACCTGCCTGCGCGGACGACGGTCCTCCGTTGGCAGTCCCGGCTCCCGAGGCTTACCTTCCAGTCGGATCCAACCTCGAACCCGAACTCCGAGGCGGACGTGGCGGACAAGTACGACGTTGTGATCATCGGCGGTGGGCCGGGCGGCTACGTGGCCGCGATCAAGGCGGCGCAACTGGGGATGAAGACGGCGCTCGTCGAGGCGCAGAAACTTGGCGGCGTGTGCAACAACTGGGGCTGCATCCCGACCAAGGCGATGCTCGAAAGCGCGAAGTTCGCCCGAAAGGTGAACGAGCTGGCCGAATTCGGAATCACCGTGGGCGAGGTGAAGCTGGACATTGGTGTTGCGGCGAAGCGGGCTGAGGAGGTAGCCGGCCAGGGGGCGAAAGGGACGGCGTACCTGCTGAAGAAGAACAAGGTCGACCATATCGACGGGTGGGGCCGGCTGGCGGGGAAGGGGAAGGTGGAGGTGGAGCCGGGACGTAGCGTGGGCCATGGGGGCGAGGAGCCGACGTCCGAGGGGGAGAAGCGGACGATCGAGGCGAAGAACATCATCCTGGCGACGGGGTCGAAGCCGAAGTCGCTGCCCATGCTGAAGATCGACGGGGATCGGGTCTGGAGCAGCGACCAGGCGGTGTTCGCGACGGAGGCGCCGAAGTCCATTGCCATCGTGGGCGCCGGGGCGATCGGGATGGAATTCGCCGACGTGTTCGACGCGTTCGGCAGCGAGGTCACGATCATCGAGGCGCTGGACAGGGTGCTCCCGCTCGAGGACGAGGAGTCGTCCAAGGCGGTGGCGCGGGCTTACAAGAAGCGGGGCATCACGCTCATGGAGGGCGCGTCACTGGAGAAGGCGGACGTCAGGAAGACCAAGGTGAAGCTGACGGTGAAGACGAAGAAGGGGGAGAGCCAGCAGCTGGACGTGGACCGGGTCCTGGTCGCCGTGGGCCGGGCCGCCATCCTGGAGGACCTGGGCCTGGAGGCGGCGGGCGTGCAGGTGGAGAAGGGGTTCATCAAGGTAGACGAGCGACTTCGTACCACGGCGGAAGGGGTCTACGCGATCGGTGATTGCGCCGGGCCGCCGCTGCTTGCCCACAAGGCGTCGCATGAAGGGATCGCCGCCGTCGAGCACATCTCCGGCGACGAGCATGCGGGCATCGACTACGGCAACATCCCGGCGGTAACGTACTGCCACCCGGAGGTGGCGTCCTGTGGGATGACCGAGGCGCAGGCGAAGGAGGCCGGTCACGAGATCGACGTGGGCCGCTTCCCGTTCAGCGCCAACGGACGGGCACGCACCGCCGGCGAGACGGACGGCTTCGTCAAGATCATCAGGGATCGGAAGTACGGCGAGGTGCTGGGCGCCCACATCGTAGGGGCGCATGCCAGCGAGCTCATCGGTGAGTTCATCGTCGGTCGTCACCTGGAGACCACCGCCGAGGAGATGGACCGGGCGATGCATCCGCATCCCACGTTGTCCGAGGCGATCGCGGAGGCCGCGCTCGCCTCGTTGGGCCACGCACTGCATGTTTGAGGATTCCATGACCGCGCAGCATCGCACCGCGTCCACCCGCCGGAATACGTCCGTCCTGCTCCTTGGCCTGGTACTCGCCTGGGCGGTGGGCGCCTGCGACAATGGCGTGGGCATCGGGGATCCGGCCATCGATCTCGACGATGTCGAGGGACTGTACATGCCGGTTACCATGACCTTCGATCCCCAGGGTGCGGCGCCCGTGGGGGATGTGCTCCTGGCGCTGGCGGCATCGGGGATCGAGCCGATGCTGAACATCGCCCGCAACGGCACGTTCCAGGTGCCGTACCGTGACCCCGTCTCCGGCGAATTCCGGACCCTGGTAGGCACGGCCCACACCGTGGGCCGGTCGCTGTCGCTCACGTTCGCGACAGCAGCCGGCGCCAATCAGCTGGTCATGCCCCGCACCATCGTGCTGGCGTGGGAGGAGGAGACGGAGAGCCTCCACTTCAGTGGCTCGGCGGAGGTGAACCGGCTCCGCCTCCAGCAGCTCTTCCCCGACCTCTACGCGCAGGAGCCGTGGTCGGGCGAGACCATTCCCGGGGTGCTCACGGTCCGATTCGAGCGGGGCACGCCGGAGAGCTGAGCCGGCAGCTACAGGGAGATCCTCCCCGCGTCCCCGTCGGCCGACAGCTCGCCGATGATCGCTACCGCCGGCGGGACCTCGGGCGAGGGTGGAGCGGGGCCGGGGTCATCGGCCGAGTGCGCTGCCGCTCGGCGTAGCTCGGCGACGAGCGCGTGGGCCCGCTCGCGGGGGAGCGCAATCAGGAGCCCGCCCGACGTCTGGGCGTCCGTCAGGAGGGTGCGGGTCAACGGGTCCGTGGCCCCCCAGTCCACGAAAGCTCCGACGTCGGCGAGGTTCCGCTTCGTACCGCCCGGCACGTGGCCGGCCCCGGCCAGCGCCCGGGCGCCGGGCAGGATCGGGACTGCCTCTGCGTCGATCCTCGCCGACAACCCGCTGGCCGCCGCCATCTCCCGCAGGTGTCCGAGGAGGCCGTAGCCGGTCACATCCGTGCACGCGTGCGCGCCGTGCCGCCGCATGGCCTCGGACGCCGCCCGGTTCAGCATCGTCATGCTGGCCACCGCGGTTGTGACCACCTGCCGCGGGGCCTGGCCCGCCTTGATGGCCGTCGCGATGATCCCGGTCCCCACCGCCTTGGTCAGGACCAGGGCATCGCCGGGACGGGCGGTCGAGTTCCGCACGACCTCGTCAGGGTGGACCTCGCCGACCACGCACAACCCGTATTTCGGCTCCGCATCGTCGATCGAGTGGCCACCCAGGACGGCCGCCCCTGCCGACGCCGCCACTTCGCCGCCTCCGCGCAGGATCGCCTCCAGGATCCCCCGGTCCAGCAGCGAGCGCGGGAACGCCACCAGGTTGAGGGCGAGCAGCGGCCGACCCCCCATGGCGTACACGTCGGAGAGCGCGTTCGCCGCCGCGATCCGGCCGAAATCGTACGGGTCGTCCACGATGGGCGTGAAGAAATCGGCCGTCACCACCAGGGCGCGATCCTGGTCGAGACGGTACACGGCGGCGTCATCCGCGGTGCTCGCATCCACCAGCACCGCCGGATCCGCGACCGGCATCACGTGACGCAACACGTGCGTCAACTCGGCAGCGCCGAGCTTGCAGGCTCAGCCCGCGCCGTGACTCAGCGACGTCAGGCGAACGATCTCGTGGGAAGCCATGCCATATGGTAGCCAGGAAACGCGGGACGCGAAACGCGAGACCCCGAGACCCGAAACCCGCCTTCGCGTCCTTCGCGCTCTTTCGAGCCCTTCACGTCAAGTCGTTCGCCGTCCCCTGCCGGTCCAAGGAGTCTCGCGTATCGCGTCCCCCGTCCTGCGTCTCGCGTCTCGCGTCTCGGGTCTCGGGGTCCCGTTTCCCCGGTTCCGGAATGGATGTTGCCCTTACACGGGTTCAGAAAAGGGAGGGGAAATGAGCGACAAAAACATGCCGGAATATAGCAGCACCGAAGGGCTGTCCCTGGCTCTCAACTATCTGAACGATCCGTCGGATGTGCCCTGTCCCACCTGTGGTCCGGGGACGATGGAGGTGGTGGCGTACCTGGACATCGGCGGCATGCAGAAGGGTGTCGTCCGGTCCGCGGACCCGGAGGGTGATTACACCGTGGTCCTGTACTGCCACCAGTGCGGCCGGGCGGCAGCGCTGGACCTGAGCCCGGAGGCCCGGAAGGGACCACTCGGCGGGGAGGACCGGCGGGCGGCGTAACCCACGTCCCCGGAAGCCATTTGATGCGGGTCGGTGCCGTGACCGGAGCGGCGCCGACCCGCGTTGCCGTCCGGCAGCTCCGCTGGTTACTTTGCGGGCATGGAGGAGCGGAGCCACAGGGCCCGACTCGAGGCCATGGCCTCGGGGCTGGACTCGGAGATCGACCTTGCCGCTGGCGCGCTGCTGATCGCCGCCGAGGAGTATCCGCAGCTGCGGGCGGCGCCCTACCTCCGTCGTCTGGACCTCCTGGCGGAGCGGGTGCGTGACCGGCTGGCGTCGGAGACGGCCCCGGTCGTCGTGCTCCAGGAGCTGTGTCGGGTGCTCTTCGAAGAGGAGGGATTCCGGGGCAACGCGAAGGCGTACCATGACCCGCGCAACTCGTTCCTGAACGACGTCCTGGACCGACGGCTCGGCATCCCGATCACGCTGGGCATCGTGACGCTGGAGGTGGGCTGGCGCCTGGACCTTCCGCTCACGGGGGTCAACTTCCCCGGCCATTTCCTGGTCCGGTACGAGGGCGAGGTGGCGCGGCTGCTGGTGGACCCGTTCGACGCCGGCCGCGTCCGCTGGGAGGACGAGGGCCAGGCCCTCCTCGACCGGGTCTATGGCGGCATGGTCCGGATGCGGGACGAGTTCCTGTCGCCCGCGGGCCGGGCCGACATCCTGGCCCGCGTCCTGACCAACCTCAAGGGCATCTACCTGAACGTTCGCGACGATGCCCGCGCGCTGGCCGCCGTCGACCGTATCCTGCTGCTCCGGCCCACGGCGGCGGTGGAGCTCCGGGACCGGGGCCTCCTACTGGCCCGCACGGGCCGGGTCGACGAGGCGATCGCCGACCTTGAGCGCTACCTGGACTACTCGCCAGCCGCGCCGGACGCCGGCCGGGTCCGCTCGCTGATCGACGACTTCTCGCGCCCCGCCCCATGACGCCCCTGCTGGTGGAGCGGTCCCGCGCCGTCATCCGGGTCCGCGGGCGCGATCCGGTCCGCATGATCCAGGGCCTGGCCACCGCCGACATCGCCGCCGCCACACCGGAGCGCGGCGTCTACACCACGTTCCTCACCGCCAAGGGCCGGATGGTCGCCGACGCGCGGGTCTTCGTTCCGGCCGGGACCGACGCGGTCGAGCTGATCCTCGA
>CAYXJH010000199.1:0-6163 GCA_964465415.1 uncultured Gemmatimonadaceae bacterium | reverse complement strand
CGGCCAGCCGCTGGCCGAACTGGCGGCGCTCGAGCGCGTAGTCCAGCGCCTCGTCCAGCGCCCGCTGCGCCATCCCGCACGCCGCCGCCGCCACCGTGGGACGGAGCCGGTCCAGCGTCATCATCCCTACCTTGAACCCGGCGTTCTCCTCGCCCAGCCGGTGCGACGCCGGCACCCGGCAGCCGTGGAACACGATCTCGCCCAGCGGGTGGGGCGCGCTCATGACCTGCGGGCCCGCGTACTCGAGCCCGTCCGCATCCGCCGGCACCACGAACGCGCTGATCCCACGCGACCCCTTCGACGGGTCCGTGGCCGCGAACACCGTGTAGAAGTCGGCGATCCCCGCGTTCGAGATGAAGCTCTTCCCCCCGTCCAGCACGTAGGCGTCGCCGTCGCGACGGGCCGTGGTGGCCATGGACGCCACGTCGCTCCCCGCCTCGGCCTCCGTCATGGCGAACCCGCCGATCAGCCCGCCGTCCAGCGCCGGCTCCAGCCACCGGTCCCGCAGCTCGTCGGTCCCGGCCAGCGCGATGGGCACCGTCCCCAGCGCCTGGAGCGCGAACACCGCGTCCGCAAGCGGCGACGTCGCGCCCAGCACCTCACGCACCACGCAGCACGCCCGCAGCTCCAGTGGATCGATCACGCCCAGCAGCGCCGCCCCGCCCAGGATCCCCACAATCTCACGGGCCTGGACCCGGGCCTCGTCGTCGTTGGCCGGGGCGTCCAGCGGCTCGATCTCCGCCGCGCACACGTCCGCCGCCTCCTGCGCCAGCGAAAGGTGGTCCTGGTCCAGGAACGCGCGCACAGCCCGCAGGTCCGGCATCAGGCGGGCCCCGGCCGGGCGCCCGCGGCCACAGGGATGCGCCGCGTATCGTTCATGGGCGACATGAGGTCGTCTCCAGCGGTCGGGTGGTGGTGGTGCCGGCCAGACAGCCGAGCCGGGAGCCGCATAGTAACACCCGGCGCGTTCGATCAAAATGGGCCGAGCGGGGTCACGGCGAGAGAGCTGAGCGTCGTGGGTCCGGAGGTGCGCGATGAGCTTTCGTCGCTTCACGCGGCCGCGGAATCGATCCGGATCGTCTCGCGGATGACGGGCTCGCCCTCGAGATCCTGACCGGCCAGCGATCGATTGGCCTCGAGGACGAGGAGCACGGCCTCGCGGAGGTTCTCCCGCGCCTCGTCGAGCGTGGCGGCCTGCGTATTGGCCCCCGGCAACTCCTCGACAAACCCGATGTAGCCCTCGGCCACCTTCTGGAATACGGCGGTCAGCTCGAGCTGCATGACGATCCCTCCTGGTGCGCGGCTCAGGACGCGGACGCCCAGCGCTTGTACACTGTCCTGGTAAGATAATGCGCCTGCGGGCACCAGCCAGGGCGCAGCGCCCTGTAATGGGTCGAGCAGTCCGCTCCCGGAGTCCCTGCGCCTCGCGAAGGAGGGTGTCCGGTGCAACACCTCGCTGTGGAGCCGGTACGCTCCATCTTGATTCCGTTATGCGACGTGACTACTATTGTTATAACAGGAGGCGACTGTGACGAAGGAAACCACCATTCGCGCCATCGGGAACTCCGCTGGCACCACCATCCCCAAGGCCATGCTCGAGCGGTACCGCATGGCCGAGGGCGACCGTGTCCACCTCGTCGAGACGAACGAAGGGATCCTCATCACACCCTTCGATCCCGCCTTTGCTGAAGCAATGGCACTCTACGAGGAAGGAGCGAAGAAGTACCGTAACGCCATGCGTGAACTCGCCAGGTGAAGGAGCCACGGTGGCTCATCGCAACCATGATCCGTGCGATTCACACCACCCAGGTCCAGGAGCATGGCGGATCGCTGGGGCTGAGGGATCAAGGGCTCCTGGACTCCGCGCTGGATCGACCGAGAAATCGGTTTCACTACGATCCCGAGACCGATCTCGTTGATCTTGCGGCGTCCTACGGGTTCGGGCTCGCCCGGAACCACCCTTTCGTCGACGGGAACAAGCGCGTGGCTTTCCAGGCCATGTACGTCTTCCTCGGGCTCAACGGACTCCGTCTCGAGGCGGACGAGGCAGAAGTGGTACGCCTGATCCTCGCCCTGGCCGCTGGTGACGTGCCGGAGCCCGACCTGGCCACCTGGCTCCGCCAGCATACCTCCTCTCGTTAGAACCCTGGTTCTACGGAAACCCGCTTGCTCGCAGTAGCGGAGGCTCGCTCGCAGATGGCACCCGCGCCGCTCGTCTCGCGCGGAGAACCCTCCGCCGTTCACAAAAATGCTCGAGCCCGTGTCTACCCATGCCCGTCCCCGAGTCCGATTTGCCCGCCCCTCGCGCCCGGCTGCGGCCATGAGACCCGCTGCGAGCCGTTCCGGAGCCTACCGGTATTCTGGCCATGCGCCCCGGTCCCGGCAGCGCTATGTTGGATCGATGATTCGGCACACACGGTCCCTGGAAGAGATCGAGCGTCGTTATGCCCGGGAGGTGCTCGCCGGCCGCACCTACCTGGAAGCGCTGGCCGTGTTCGAGGCACTGTGGCGTCAGGCCCTCCTCTTGAATCCCGATTTTCCTGGCGACTGGCGGGAGGATCTGGCTGCCGACCTGGCGGTGGCGCGTGCGGTGAATGGGCTCCCGGCCGACGCCTGATTTCGCAGGCCTGATCGCTCGCGTCGCCGCCGAGCTGGAGGCACGACGAATCCCCTTCATGCTGATCGGCGGCCAGGCGGTCCTGGTCCATGGCGAGCCGCGCCTCACCCAGGACGTGGACGTAACCCTGGGGGTCGGTCCCGACCGGATCCAGGATCTCCTCGATGCATGCGAAGTCCTCGACCTCCAGCCCCTTCCGGATGATCCTCGCGCCTTTGCCAGAGAGACGTTCGTGCTCCCGGCCGCGGACCCGGCGACCGGGGGACGCGTGGACCTCATCTTCTCGACGACACCCTACGAAGCCCAGGCGATCGAGAGGGCGGTCCTGGTGGATGTCGGGAGCCGTCGCGTCCCTTTCGCGACCGCCGAAGACCTCCTGCTACACAAGCTGTTCGCGGGTCGGCCGCGGGATCTGGAGGACGCCGCGGGAGTGGTCCGACGCAAGGGGCCCGACCTGGACTGGGGATATCTCGAACGATGGGCGCGAGAGTTCGCGCTGGTTCCGGGTCGGGAGGACATGCCAGCCAAGCTCGATGCACTGCGCTCCAGCGGCTGAACTGCAAATCGATCGCAGCGGCGCGGCCGATCGTGCACGAACGCGGGCTGGGCGAATGCGATGACTGCCGACGTCCCGAGGCCGTGAACCCTGGACGGCGGAGCGAAATGACCCTATTAATTGGGTCATGCTTCCACATAACGACCCCATTAAAGAGATCGCATGAGTTCGTTCGCGCCCGGCCGACTGGGCTCGCAGGCGATCTCCCCCGCGCTCCTGACCGCGGTGCGACAGATTGGCGAGTTTCGCGGCAAGGAAGCCCTGTACGCCGATCGTGCCCCTCAGGTACTGGAGACGCTCCGGGAGGCGTCGATCATCGCGAGCACGGAGTCTTCGAACAGGATCGAGGGCGTTGAGGCCGGCAAGGAGCGTTTCGAGGCGCTGATGGCTCGGCGGGACGCCCCGCGGAACCGCTCGGAGCAGGAGATCGCGGGCTACCGCGAGGTCCTCGGCACCATCCACGCGAGCTGGAAGGCGATGCCGTTTTCTCCGAGCCTGGTCCTCCAGCTTCACCGAGACCTGTACCAGTTCGTGCCCGGCCGGGGCGGGCGGTGGAAGAGGGCCCCGAATCGGATCACGGAGCGGCTGCCGGACGGGAGCGAGCGCGTGCGCTTCGAACCGGTGCCCCCTCACCGGACCGAGCCGGCCATGCGTGAGCTCCACGAACGCTTCGAGCACGAGTGGGAAACCGCCACCACGGACCACCTCCTCGTGATCGGCGCGTACGTTCTGGATTTCCTGTGCATCCATCCCTTCCTGGACGGCAACGGCCGCATGGCCCGATTGCTGACGCTGCTTCTCCTCTACCGGGCCGGCTATGCTGTGGGACGCTACGTCAGCATCGAACGGGTCGTGGAGCAGACGCGTGAGGGATACTACGACTCGCTCTTCGCCTCCTCTCAGGGCTGGCACGAAGGGTCTCATTCACTGCTCCCCTGGTGGGAGTACTTCCTCGGCGTCGCCGTCCTCACGGCCTATCGGAGGCTGGACGAGCACATGGCCGGCATCACGACCCGGCGAGGAGCGAAGCAGGCGATGGTCGCCGCCGCGGTGCGTCGCCAGCCCGAGACGTTTCAATACGACGATATCGCGCGGGCATGCCCCGGGGTCAGCAGGCCTACGATCCGGAGAGCGATGCGGGCGCTGCGCGATCAGGGGCGGATCGAGCTGATCAGTCGGGGAAGGGACGCCCGGTGGCGCAGGCTCGGGCTCGGCTAACGGTCCCGCGCGATCTCATACGCTCGTACTCGAGCATGGGATAGGGAGATGATGACATCGGAACGATCCGGGTCTCCAGCATCGCGCTCACAGCAGCAACCGTAGCCTGAAACGACCGGTCTCACGGCGATTCTCCGGTCCGCTGGCCGCTTCCCGGGATTGAGCCCCCCCTCTTCACCACCGGCCGCCATCGAGGCCCGTGTGCCCTTTCTCCCCGCTCGCCACCACACAATCGCCCGAACCCGGGTCGACGTCGAGGCCGTGCGCGAAACGTACGGCGGCTGTGGCAGGGTTTGACCATCCTGCCGCGCTGGCCGACATCGGCGCCTCGGCCAGGTATTCACCGGCGACCAGGGGCGAAATCGAAGCATTTTACACTGACGGCAATGGTAATATCCAACGACCCGTTGCGGTTTGGTGCGCGACTAGCTTTCGCCGCTTCACGCGGCCGCGGAACCGATCCGGATCATCTCGCGGATGACGGGCTCCCCCTCGAGATCCTGACCGGCGAGCGATTGACGGCCCCGCGCCGTGCGATCGCCAGAAGTCCTCAATGCTCTCCTTCAGCCACGGCTCCAGGCGCGCGCTCATGGTTGGCCGATCAAAGCCCCCCCTTCGTGCCCTTCGTGCCCCCTTCGTGCCCTTCGTGACAAGCCGTCCCGAACCCAGCCCCCACCGCGAACCCCGCCGCCGAAGGCGCCCCTGTCGTTACCCGAACTCCGGCGCCCGCTTCTCCCGGAACGCCGCATGGGACTCGCCGAAGTTCGGGTCCAGCATGCACCCCGCCTGGACCTGCGTCTCCCAGGCCAGCGCCGTGTCCAGGTCCATGGTCCACTCCCGGTCCAGCGACTCCTTGCTGATCTCGAGCCCGAACGACGGCCCCTTCGCCAGCCGCTCCGCCAGCGCCCGCGCCTCCGTGACCGCCTCCTCGCCGGTGGCCACCACCCGGTTGTACAACCCGATCCGCTCCGCCTCCCGGGCGTCGATGAACTCGCCGGTCATCAGCATGTAAGAGGCGTGGCCGTGGCCCACGATCCGGGGCAGCAGCCAGGACGCCCCCATGTCCGCGCCAGAGAGTCCCACGCGGGTGAAGAGAAACGCGATCTTGGCGGATTCGGCCGCGATCCGGATGTCGCACGCCGCAGCGATCACCGCGCCCGCCCCCGCCACCGTGCCGTTCAGCGCCCCTACCACCGGCCGCCGGCACTTGCGGATCGAGTGGATGAGCGCGCCCGTGACGCGGGTGAACTCCAGCAGCTCCTGGTGGCTCCGGCCCAGGAGCCGGCCGATGATGTCCTCGACATCGCCGCCCGAGCAGAACGCCCGGCCCGCGCCGGTGATCACGATGGCCCGCACCCCGTCCGCGGTGTCCAGCGCCAGGAACGTGTCGCGCAGCTCGTCGTAGACCTCGAACGTCAGCGCGTTCAGCTTCTCCGGCCGGTTCAGCGTGATCGTCGCCACGCCGGTGTCCCGGTCGTGGTCGTACAGGAAGCTCTTCGGGGTCACCACGATCGGTCTCTCCTGTCGGTTCAGTCCGGGATCACGGCCGTCGCCTCGATCTCGACCACGGCGCCCTCGTCGACCAGCGCCTTCACCTCGACCAGCGTCATGGCCGGGTAATGCCGGCCCATGTGCCGGCGCCACACCGTGCCCAGCGCCTCCCGCGCCTCGAGGTAGGCCGGCCGGTCGGTCACGAAGATCGTCATCCGGCCCACGTGCTCCGGGCCGCCGCCCGCCGCCCGGACCACCGCCAGCACGTTCTCCAGCGCCCG
>CAYXJH010000198.1:0-6173 GCA_964465415.1 uncultured Gemmatimonadaceae bacterium | reverse complement strand
CCCGGCCGGCCGGGATATCCTGGACCGCGCGGGCGACGCGGCTCCCGAACCTGTCGGCCCTCCCTGGCTCCAGGCCCTTCACACGCCCTCTCCGATTCCCTAACCTACGTTCAATGACCAGTGATACCCAGACGCTCGTCCGGTTCGGCGGCGAGATCTTCATCAAGTCGCGCCGTACCCGCTCGATGTTCCTGGCGCGTCTACGGGGCAATGTCCAGGATGCGCTGTCCGGGGGCGCCCCGCCAGCGGGGCTGGAGCTGGGTTGGGACCGGCTCTACGTCCACACGTCCGGAGACGGGTCCCCGATCGAGCTCGGCCGCGTCTTCGGCATCAGCTCGTACAGCCGGATCGACGCCGTGGTGCCGGCGTCCATGGACGCCATCCTGGAGGCGGGGACGGCCGCGTTCACCGATCGGGTCCGTAACCGGACGTTCGCCGTGCGCGCCCGTCGCGCCGGCCGGCACCCGTTCTCCTCCCACGACATCCAGGTCGAGCTGGGCGCGGCGCTGCTCGGTGTTTCGGCCGGCGTGTCGCTGGACGCTCCGGAGGCGGAGGTCCACGTGGAGGTCCGCGATGAGCGGGCGTATCTGTTCTCCACGCGGGAACCCGGCGCCGGCGGCCTCCCGCTGGGTGTCGAGGGCCGGGCCGTCACGCTGCTGTCGGGGGGCTACGACTCGGCGGTCGCCGCGTGGCTGATGCTCAAGCGGGGCGTCTCACAGGACTATGTGTTCTGCAACCTGGGCGGCGATGCGTACGAGCGCGCGGTGGTCCAGGTCGGCAAGCTCCTGGCCGACGACTGGAGCTACGGCACCCGTCCCCGGCTGCATGTGGTCGACTTCGCCGAACCGCTCCGCGAGCTCCGGTCCCGGACGAAGGAGCGGTACTGGCAGGTGGTCCTGAAGCGGTTGATGTACCGGGCCGCATCCATCGTGGGAGCGGAGCTGTCGGCGGAAGCGATCATCACGGGGGAAGCCGTGGGACAGGTTTCATCCCAGACCCTCTCGAACCTGCGCGCGATCGAGCCGGCCGCCGATCTCCCGGTCTTCCGGCCGCTGATCGGGTTCGACAAGGACGAGATCATCGACCGTGCCAAGGCCATCGGTACGGCGGGGTTGTCGGAGCAGGTCAAGGAATACTGCGCCATCGCGCCCGGCAGGCCGGTCACCTCGGCAAGAGTCGAGGCCGTCGAGCGGGAGGAAGCGGGAATCGACCGTGCCGTGGTCGAGCGCGCGGTCGCCGACCGGAAGGTCCTGGACCTGCGCGCGCTAACGCCCACGGACCTGGTCGCCCCCTACCTGTTCGTGGACGAGGTCCCTGGCGACGCAGTGGTCCTGGACTGCCGGCCCGAGCACCAGTTCCGGAACTGGCACCTGCCGGGCGCAGAGCACCGCGACGAGTACGAGCTGCTCCAACGCTTCAACCGGCTGGACCGCGACCGGCGCTACGTGCTGTACTGCGGCCACGGCATCCAGACCGCCCACATCGCGGAGCGCATGCAGCGCGCCGGCTATGAGGCGTATTCGTTCCGGGGTGGCGCCGCCGGGATCCGCCGGTGGGCGGAGACCGCCGGGCAGGGGGTGTCGTGAGGCCCGCCGCGCTGCTCGCGGGCCTCGTCGCGGTCACGGTGCTGGCCGCTTGCGCGGAGGCCCCCGAACCCCGTGGGCGCGGGGCGATGGACTCGCTGGAGCTTGCGGCGGCCGAGGCGACGCCGATCCGGACGGTCGGGCTGGACAGCCTCCGGCTGGAAGCCGCGCTGGAGCAGGCCGCGGCGCTGCCGCGGCTCCGGACCCTCATCATCGCACGGCACGGCGAAGTGAAGGCCGAACGACACTTCCGGGGGCCCGGGCTGGACGCGCCGGCGAACACCAAGTCGGTTTCGAAGAGCGTCCTCTCGGCGCTGGTGGGCATCGCGATCGCCGAGGGCTACCTGGAGGGGGTGAACCAGACCGTCGCCCCGTTCTTCGAGCAGTACCTGGGCGCTGAAGACGATCCGCGGAGGCGCGCCATCACCGTTGGTCACCTCCTGTCCATGCAGTCCGGCCTCGAGCGAACCTCGGGGTCGAACTACGGCGCCTGGGTCGCCAGCCGAAACTGGGTCCGCTACGCGATCACCCGGCCCATGGTGTCCGAGCCGGGCACCGCGCGAGACTACAGCACCGGCAACACGCACCTGCTCTCCGCCATCCTCACGCAAGCCACCGGTCAGAGCACGCTGGCGTTCGGGCGCGAGCGGCTGGCTGAGCCCCTGGGCATCCGCATGCCGCCCTGGATGACCGATCCCCAGGGGATCTACTTCGGCGGGAACGAGATGCTGCTCAGCCCCCGGGCCATGCTCCGGTTCGGCGAGCTGTATCGGAACGGCGGCCGCCATGAAGGGCGCCAGATCGTGCCCGAGGCGTGGATCGAGGAATCGCTCACGCCACGCGCCGCGTCACGCTGGACGAACGAAGGCTACGGCTACGGCTGGTTCGTCGCCCGTGTTCGCGGTCACCGCATGTTCTACGCCTGGGGCTACGGCGGACAGTTCATCTTCGTCCTGCCGGAGCTGGAGCTGACCGTGGTGACGACGTCGGACCCGGATGTCGCCCGCGAGCGCGACCACCTCCGCGGCGTCCGCAGGCTGCTCGCCGACTGGATCGTGCCCGCGGCCGAGGTGGGCGCCGTCACCGGCTGAGCGCTACCTGACGGAGAATCTGCCCGGGGTTCTGCTCCTAGAGCGCTTTCCGTGCGACCAGGTGGTAGAGGAACGGCGTGAGGAAGGCGCCCAGCACCGCACCCAGCAGGCCACCGAACCGCAACGGCGACGGGTCGTGCGTCACGTAGGGCGCGACGCCCAGCATCCCACCGATGAACGCGCCTGCGATCCCGAAGAACAGGCCCAGGCCCACGGTGGTGGTCGGGCCGCGGTAGCCCACGTGGAGCACCACCGCGGCGATGATGCCGATCGCAAGCCAGATCAGGAATCCGATGATGTACGCCATGGGGCCCGGATATACATCGACGCGGCGAGGCCCGCAAGCCTGGGCACGCCTCAGACCGCCACGTCGTCCGCCGCCAGCCCCGGGTCCTCCTCGCGGGAGCGCGCGTGAGCAGGGGGCGGAATGCGGAGGGCGATGACCGCGGCCACGGAGACCAGCCCTGCGCCCACGAGGAACGGGCTCCCGATCCCCACCGTCCCGAACAGGGCGCCGGCCCACACGGGTCCCAGGACCCGCCCGATCCCGCCCACGACCTGCTGGCCGCCCAGTATGGCGCCCTGGGAGCCCGACCCCGTCTCCTGGGACACGAGGCTCGCCAGCGACGGGAACGTCAGGCCGGACGCCAGGGCCCAGAACGGCACGAGGGCGAACATCATGGCCTCGTTCGCGACCGATGGTATCGCCGCCAGGCTGAGCGCCAGCACGACGGTCCCGGCCTGTACGATCCTCCGCTCGCCGACCCTCCGGGCGAGCCAGCCCACCAGGAGGCCCCTCACCACCACCGTCGTGCCCCCCGCCACGGCGAAGATGATGCCCAGGTCCTTGGCGTCCATGGCGTGCGCCCGGTCGGCGTACAGCGCCAGCACGGACGTCATGGCGGTGAACGACATGATGGAGAGGAAGTACACCCCCAGGAGGAGGGAGAACGGGTAGCTCGTCAGGGTCCGCGCCCAGTCGCCCAGGCTCCCGGCCTGGGCGCGGCCGGGGTCGGCGCCGGCAGCCGGCCGGCGGTTGGCCGGATGACGGCGGGATTCGGGCAGGAAGAAGACGGCGGCGATCCCGTTCACCGCGCACAATCCCGCCGCGATGAAGCCGGGCACGTGGTAGCCGAACGGGCTGAAATACCCGCCGATGGCCGGACCGATCAGGATCCCCAATCCCGACGCCGCGCCCAGCATCCCCATCCCGTGGGCGCGATCCTCGGGCCCGGTGGTGTCGGCCACGTACGCCTGCGCCACCGCGATCGTCCCGCCCGCCGCGCCCGCGGCGATCCGAGAGGCGAACAGGGTGAGCAGCGACCCGGCGAGCCCGAAGATGAGGTACGAAATGGCCGACGCGAACAGACCGGCCACGATGAACGGGCGCCGACCGAGGCGGTCGGAGACCCGGCCCCAGATGGGCACCGCGATGAACTGCATCGCCGAGTACGACGCGATCAAGAGCGTCACCTGGAGCGGCGTCGCGCCGAAGACCTCCGCGTAGAACGGAAGCAGCGGCAGCACGATCCCGAACCCGATCATGTCAACCAGCACGGTGACGAAGAGGATCGCCAGCCGGGCTGCCTTCATCGGCGAGCGCCCTCTCTGCTTGAAACGGGAGCCATCACACCGTAACTTGGCACATCCGAGTCACGTCACCTTCCACAGGTTTGGCCACCCGATGCCGGGTCACAGGGAACCCGACCCATTGCCGCGCCACCGGCGCTCGCCGGAGCCGGATTTCCAGGAGCGCTATGGCGTCCTCCTCGATATCGGCCGTATCCTCACCGGCACCCTCGAGCCCGACGAGCTGTATCGCACGATCTACGAGCAGGCCAGCAGGGTCCTGGAAACCACGGGCTTCTACATCTCACTCTATGACGCTGAACAAGACCTGGGGACCGTGGTCTTCTTCGCGGACCGGGGTGAGATCGAGCGGCCGGCCATAACGTACCGGGGCCGGGACAGCCGCGCTATACGGGAAGCGCGCCCCGTCCTGGAGGATCTCAGCCATCCGGACCAGGCCATCATGCTGCTGGGTCCGGAGCACGATGACGAGGTCACGCGCTCCGTGATCGCCGCGCCCATGCGCCACAAGGACCAGGTCCTGGGCGTGATCAGCGCCCAGAGCTACCGGGCTGGCGCGTACCGGGACGTGGACCTGGAGCTGCTCGAGGCCATTGCCGACCTCGCCGCGGTCGCCGTATCCAACGCCCGCGCCATGATGGAGCTGGCGCAGCAGCGCCGCGAGTCGGAGCAGCTGGAGGAGGTCGGTCGCGCGCTCAGCGCGTCGCTCGACCTGGACCAGGTGCTCCAGCGCATCGTCTCCGCCGTCCAGGGCCTGATCGAGGCGGACGGCTCCGCTGTCTGGCTGCTCCGGCCCGACGGCGACGCGGAGATCGCCCTGGCCGCCGGCCATGCGGTGCTCCCGGTGGGCACCATCATCCCGGTCCCGGAAACGCTCCGACGACAGTTCATCGAGGCGCGCGAGCCACTGGTCGTGAACCGGGCGCAGGCCGCGTCCATCCTGCCCGCCGACGTCATGGCCAAGCTGCAATCCGAGTCGGCCATCAGCGTGCCGTTGATCGCAGAGAACGAGCTCATCGGAGCGCTGTCGGTGGGACACCTCCGCGCCCGCACCTACGGCGCAAGGGATGTCCGGCTGCTGGAGCGCTTCGCGTTCCACGCCGCCATCGCCGTTTCAAACGCGCACCTCCACGAGCAGGTCCGCCTCCTCTCGCTCACCGACCCGCTGACCGGGCTGCCGAACCGGCGCCACATGGACATCGTCCTGGAAAAGGACTTCGCCACGGCCGAGCGCGGCCGCGACCTGAGCGTCGTCCTCTTCGACCTCGACGACTTCAAGCAGTTCAATGACACGGCAGGCCATCAGGCGGGCGACGATGCGATACGCCGGTTCGCAGAGATCCTGGCCGGGCAGACCAGGGCCATGAACCTGGCCGCCCGGTACGGTGGCGACGAGTTCATAGCCATCCTGTCCGACACCGACGCCGCCGGTGCCCGCTACCTGGTCGAGCGCGTTCTCGAAGAACTGCGGCGCGACGAGCTCATGGTGGGCATCGGCGCCAGCGCCGGGATCGCCGTGTACCGACCGGGCATGATCGGTCCGGAAGACCTCATCCGGAGCGCGGATGAAGCGCTCTACCGCGCGAAGGCGAAGCGGCAGCGGAAGGCTCCCTCCTGAGATTGTCCCATCCGGCTATGGCACGGGCCGGTCCGCTCGCCGATCTTTTCGCCATGTACACATTCAATGGTTCATCGCGGAGGGTGGGTGAGACTCCCCACCATGGATACGGCGAGATCGAGCCCGAGCGGTTCCCCGCCGAGCTGGCGTTGCGTGACCTGAAAGGGCCCGACGGTGAGCGCTGGACAGCCCTGATCGTGGCCCGGTACTCGGCGCTGCGCGCGTGGTGGCTCGCCGCGGTGCGCGCGGAGGACGGGCTGCGGGACCACGCGATCGGCGCCGCGAGGGGAT
>CAYXJH010000197.1:0-6192 GCA_964465415.1 uncultured Gemmatimonadaceae bacterium | reverse complement strand
GTCTCGTGTCTCGTGTCTCGTGTCTCGTGTCTCGTGTCTCGCGCAGGAATGCTGTTTGCACCGCTTCTGAAGAGCCAATCGGACCGGTGAGCTCGTGGATCAGGAGGTGGAGATGGGCACGAAGGACCATGGGCCGAGCGTGAAGGATGACCGGCAGTATGAGGCGCTGCGGCGGGATGGCATGAGCAAGGAGAAGGCGGCGCGGATCGCGAACGCGGGGTCTCGCTCGTCGACGGGGAGGAAGGGTGGCCATGCCGAGGCGTACGAAGACCGGTCGAAGGATGAGCTGTACCAGAAGGCGAAGGAAGTGGGGATCGAGGGCCGTTCGGGCATGAGCAAGAAGGAGCTTATTGACGCGCTCCGGAACCATTGACGCCAGCGGAATCCGGTTTCCCCGCACCGTTCTTGCGATGAACCGCGCCGGATGAGACAGGAAGCGAGGGAAGCTACGAGCCACAGCAGCGGCGTCCGATCGGCGGACGTGCGTGAGGCGTTCGCACAGGGCGAATCGTTCGAAGCGACGGGTGGGTGGGGCCACCTGGTGCTGGACGGGTCTCGCCCGTTCCTGCTGGTCGTGCGTGAGCGGGAGGACGGCGACCCGGCGGCGCAACTGATCCGCGGCGAGGCGTCGTACTTGGTGGCGAACGTTGGGGCGGACGTCGACATGGTTCGGGACCTGGTCAGGGACGTCGTGGAGGCGGGCTCGCGGGAGCACGATGCGTTCCTGATCATCGAGCTGTGGGCCGGCGGTCGCCGGTTCCGCGTCCTGGGGCCGGACGGCCCCGCGAAGGCGACGGTCACGGCGCTGATGGACGGATTGAAGTCGCTGGAGGTGAAGCGGCGAGGCGCGAAGGTGGCGCAGGAGGCGACGGAGGATCGCTACCCTCATGGGCTCGAGCCGTTGCTGACGGTGTCGGAGGCCCACCGGCTGGGGTGTCTGATCCTCGGCCTGGAGGTTCCGGGTGTGTATCGGGATCCGGACACCGGTGTGGTCTATCCGGTATTCCTGCGGGAGCTCACCCACGGACTATCCCCGGTGCTGCGGCGCGCGGTCTTCGCGTTCGTGAAAGTGCAGGCGGGGGGAGACCTGTCCAGCTACCGGGCTCTGGGGCGCCGGTCGCTGGGCGACGCGGTCTGGGCGGCGGATCGGGAGCTGGCTGAGATCGACGCGTCGTTCGACACTCTGCTCCTCGTCTCTCCCGTCAACGCCGATCAGGCGTGGGAGCGCTTTCGGGACAGCGGCTACGAACGCGAGCCAGACTTCCGCTACCGGCTACTCCCCATCGATCCGGACCTGCTCAAGCGGCGCCTGTACGCGATCCGCCTGGAGGAGGTGGAGGATCCGGCAGCGTGGCGGCTGCTCCACGACAAGCGGGAGGAGCTGGACAAGCAGATCACCCTGCTTTCCGACCGCAACTCGCCCGGCTTCCTTCAGGGGAGCATCCGGTTGTTCGGCCACATGCGTGCGCCGCTGCTGGACCGTGCCGAAGAGATCCTCGCCGCGGTGCCCCCGGTCAACGGGCCGGGCTCGAAAGACCGGGTCCGTGCAGGGGCGTTCGCGGCGCGGGCGGAGCGCGAGTTCGCCTACTATCGGGACCGCTACCCCGACTTCCGATCCGAGGTGCAGATCCGGCCGGACCTCATGGGCCTCATGGTGTCCTCGGGGAAGCTGCTGGTGGGCGAGAGCCTCTCGCTCTGGCCGGACCGGGTGGAGGCGCTGATCCAGCATGAGGTCGGCACCCATGTGCTGACCTTCGTGAATGGATCCGCCCAGCCCTTCCTCCAGCTCTCGCGCGGCTTCGCGGCCTACGACGAGATGCAGGAGGGGCTCGGCGTGCTCGCCGAGTACATGGTAGGCGGGCTGAACGCGCCCCGGATGCGACTCCTCGCGGCCCGCGTGCTGGCCGTGGACGCCGTCATGGAGGGCGGCACCTTCGTCGACACGTTCCGCCGACTTCACCGCGACCACGGGTTCGGCGCCTACACGGCATTCGGGATCGCGGCCCGCGTGCACGAGGCCGGCGGCTTCACCCGGGACATGATCTACCTGCGCGGCCTCGTGGACGTGGTCGAGTACCTGCGAGACGGAGGCGAGCTGGAGCCGCTCTACGTGGGCAAGATCGCCGCGCGGCACCTGGACGTAATGCAGGAGTTCCGGGAGCGAGGGGTGCTACGTCCCACCCCGCTGATGCCTCGGTTCCTGGAGTTACCCGAGGCGAAGGATCGCCTCCGTTCCCTGCGTAACGGACTGCCCGTCCACGCCATGGTCACCCCTGTGTCGGAGGCTGCCTGAGCCATGCGGATCCTGTTCGTGGTCAACAACGTGGACACCGAGGTGGACCGCGCCGCCACCACCGTGCTCGCCACAGCCGCGTCGCGTCTCGGCCATGACGTCTTCATGGCGGGCGTGCGGGAGCTGGAATATTTCATAGACGGCCGGATCGGTGCCACGGCCAGGCCCGGGCCCGGGTCGGACGTGGAGTCGCAGCAGGCGTTCCTGGACGCGGTGCAGGGTGAGAAGGCACCGCGCCGCGTGATTTCCACGGAGGACCTGGACGTCATCTGGCTGCGCTACAACCCGTCCGAGGAGGTCCACGAGAACGCGTGGGCCCAGAACGCCGGGATCCTGTTCGGGCAGGCGGCCCTGGAGCACGGTGTGGTGGTGCTGAACCATCCGTACAGCCTGTCCTGGGCCATCGACAAGATGTACTTCCAACAGTTCCCCGAGGCCGTCCGACCCAAGGCGATCATCACCAGGAGCTACGAGCGCGTCGCCGAGTTCCACGAGACCCATGGGCGCCGGATCGTGGTGAAGCCGTTGTCCGGGTACGGCGGATCCGACGTGTTCCTCGTGGGCGAGGACGCCGGCAACCTGCGCCAGATCGTGGAAGCCGTACGGCGCAGCGGCTACGCCTTGGCCCAGGAGTACCTCCCGGCCGCGACGGAAGGAGACACCCGGCTGTTCCTCGTGAACGGCAAGCCGCTCGAGGTCGATGGCAAGTATGCCGCCGTGCGACGCCTGACCGTGCCCGGCGACTTCCGCAGCAACATGAGCGCCGGCGGCAAGCCCGAGCTGCCGAACGTGGACGAGGCCATGCTGCGGCTCGCCTCGATCGTGGGCCCGAAGCTGGTCAAGGACGGCATCTTCTTCGCCGGTCTCGACATTGTCGGCGACAAGCTGGTCGAGATCAACACGATCAGCGCAGGCGGGCTCAACATCGCGGGCAAGCTCCAGGAGCGTGACTTCGGCACACCCGTGATCGAGGCGATCGAGCGGAAGGTGTTCTACAAGCAGCACTACCGCGAGCACATCCGGAACATCGAGCTGGCCACGCTCGACTGACCTGCGGGAGGAACGGAGGGACCGGAACGCTACAATCCGCAAGGAGTATCAGATACCGGAATCGTGCGCTCTCCTCTGCAACAGCGTCGGGTCAAATGAGTCAGGTTCGCAACGCCGCGTTCATCGCCGCGCTCGCGGTCACGTTCGTCATGGGCGGGTTCATCCTCCCGGACCGTACGGCGATGTCCGGTCCGACCCTCTTCCGGGACGTGGTCACGCTGGTGTCGACCCGCTACATCGACGAGCTCGAGGTGGCGGACGTGTACGAGCGAGCCGCGGAGGGATTGATCGAACGGCTCGGCGATCCGTACGCGGAGCTCTACAGCCCCGCGGACATGGAGGAGTTCACCATGTCCTACGAGGGTCACTACGCCGGGGTTGGCATGGTCGTCGAGGCCCAGAAGGATGTGGCGATGCCGGTGGTCCGCCGTGTATTCCCCAATACGCCGGCGGAGCGGAACGGGGTGCGGAGCGGCGACCGGGTGGTGGCCATCGACGGCGACGCAGTGGAAGGCTGGCCGCTCGAGCGTGTCGCGAACGCGCTCAAGGGTCGGCCCGGCAGCATCGTCGAGGTGGAGTTCAGGCGATTTGGCGTGGCGGGAACGTTGTCGACCCGGATTACCCGGGCGGTGGTCCGGATCCCCGCGGTGCCCTACGCCACGGTCGTGGACTCTGACGTGGGCTACATCCCGCTGCTCCAGTTCAACGAGACTGCGGCGGGCGAAGTAGCGGGAGCCGTGACTCGCCTCGTCGGCGAGGGTGCGACCGGGATCGTGCTGGACCTGCGGGGGAATGACGGCGGGATCGTCGAGCAGGCGGTGCGGGTCGCTGGCTTGTTCCTGCCCCGGGGTGTCGATGTGGCCCGGCAGTGGGAGCGAGGCGCGGACGACACGCGCTACGTCAACGAGCGGGCTCCCGTGGCGCCGGACCTACCGCTGGTGGTGCTGGTGGACGAAGGGTCCGCCTCGGCCGCGGAGATCGTGGCGGGGGCCCTCCAGGATCACGATCGGGCGGTGGTGGTGGGCACGATGTCGTACGGGAAGGGTCTGGTCCAGACCGCATACCGGGTCGAGGGCGGCTACGTCCTGAAGATGACCACAGGGAAGTGGTACACGCCGAGCGGGCGGAGCATCCACCGGGAACGCTCCATGGTCAACGGACGTCTGGTCGAAGTGGACGACTCGGTGCACTTCGCCACCCGGCGGGAAGGGCGGCCGGTGCACCGATCGAGGGGCGGCCGCGCCATATTCGCCGGCGGCGGGATCATCCCGGACCTGGAGGTCCGACCGGACACCCTCAGCAGGGACGAGCAGGCGCTGGCGGCGATCCTGCACGGGTCCCCGGACTTCTCCGTGGTGCTGTTCGAGCTCGCCACGGAGATCAAGGACTCGGTGGACGCGGACTTCGAGATCCGCGACGGATGGCGTGATGAGCTGCACGGTCGTCTGGTCGCGCGGGGCGTCGAGCTTGACCGGAGGGTGTACGATGCCGGCATGGCGTACGTCGACCGGTTCCTTCTTGACCAGGTGGGCCGCCTCGCCTTCGATGATGCCTACGCAATGGGCCGGGATTTCCCGAACGACGCGGTGCTGGTCCGCGCCATCGAGCTGATCCACGGCGCCGGTCCCGGCCAGGCAGGCCTCTTCGCACACCTCGACCAGGTGAAGGCCGGCGGATAGATGCGGCCGATCCACCTCATCCTGGCCGCCATCCTCCTGGGCCTGCCGGCGTGCGACCGCGGCGACGATGATGCCGAGGCCCGCCGGGCCCCTGGCGAACCCGACACCGCAGAGGTCGTGGGGACCGGCGACATCTCCGCCGAGTCCTGGGACGAGATCTCTGCGAGCACGGTCAACAACCCCGCCAACGTGCCGGTCTCCGGCGATGTCGAGGGTCCGTCCGTTGCGAAGATCCAGATTCTGCTGGACCAGGTCCGCTTCTCGCCCGGCATCATCGACGGCCACTGGGGCGAGAACACCGAGAAGGCGGTCCACTGGTTCCAGGACGCCAACGGTCTGCCAACGACGGGCTCCGTCGATCGGGAGACGCTGGAGACGTTGACCCGACTGGGCGGAGCGCAGCAGGTACGATCCTATCGACTGACGGATCGTGATGTGGAAGGCCCATTCGTCCAGGTCCCGGAGGACATCTACGAGCGGGCGGAGATGGAGTGTCTCTGCTACGAGTCCCTTCGTGAGAAGCTCGGCGAGATGTTCCATGCCTCGCCCGAGCTCCTCGAACAGCTCAACCCGGGTGTCGACCTGGACGCGGTAGTCGCCGGTGTCGAGCTCAATGTGCCCGCGGTGGTGCGCTTCCGCCTCGCCGACCTACCCGAAGGGCAGTACACGGGGGGCAGTGGAGTCGCGCGCATCGTCGTATCCGTGGAGCGGCACTACGTCCATGCGTTCGACGCCGCCGGTGACCTCCTGTACCACTTCCCATCGACCTTGGGCGATGAGTACATGCCGTCGCCCACGGGCGACTGGCACATCGAGTCCGTCACGTTCATGCCCGACTGGCACTATCAGCCCGAGCTGCTGCGGGACGTGGATCCGGACGACGAGGAGGCGGTGATCCCGGCGGGGCCGAACAACGACGTGGGCATCGTCTGGATGGCCCTGTCCAAGCCCCATTACGGCATCCACGGCACGCGTGCTCCCGAGTCGATCGGGTACGCGACGTCCAGCGGCTGCGTGCGCTTGACCAACTGGGACGCGGCCTTCCTCGCCCAGCGCGTGGCCGAGGGCACCACGGTCGAGTTCACCGACACGAGAGGGCAGGGGGACTGAGGCCGCCCCACCGCCGCAACTAGCGGCTATCCCGCCCTCCGTTCTCCTCCCGCTGCGCCA
>CAYXJH010000196.1:0-6196 GCA_964465415.1 uncultured Gemmatimonadaceae bacterium | reverse complement strand
GTGGACGCGGCCGCGTCGCCCACGGCGGTGCGGCGGCTCCCCGAATACCACGGGACCGAGTTCCATCGACCGCTGCGCCGGGCCGTGGACCGATCCGCGGGTGTGCGCGTGGACGAGACGTTCGCCGCCGTCCGCAACCCGATCCTGGCCGCGTCATCGCCGGGCCTGCGGCTGGAGATCCTGCCGGACGGGTATGTCCTCCGGGACGTGGCCGACAGTTACATCTTCCTGCGCGGCGGTTGGTAGCCCGCCCGGCGGATCAGGAGGGCGATTCCGCCTGGTAGCCGGCCGCGGCCACGACGGTGGCCAGCTCGCGTGGACTCGCCAGCGCGTCGTCGTAGTCGACCACGGCCTGCCCCCCCTCCAGGTCGACCCGGGCGGACCGGACGCCCGCCGTCTCCTCCAGCGCCTTCGTCACCGCCGCGGCGCAGTGGCCGCACGTCATTCCCTTCACCGTCAACGTAGTCCGGGCCATATGCCTCCTCCTCACGGATCGATTCGTCTTGCAGTCAGCCGCCGTACGTATTCGTAGCCAAGAGATCAGGCGCGGCGCAACCGGAGCGAGTTGGTCACCACGCTCAATGAGCTGAACGCCATCGCCGCGCTGGCGAATACCGGGGACAGGAGGATCCCGAAGAACGGGTACAGCACGCCCGCGGCGATCGGGATCCCCAGCGTGTTGTAGATGAAGGCCCAGAACAGGTTCTGCCGGATCACACGCATCGTCCGGCGCGACAAACGGAGCGCCACCGGCACGCCGTTCAGGTCCCCGCCCACCAGCGTCACGTCGGACGCCTCCAGGGCCACGTCCGTCCCCGTACCAATGGCGATCCCCACGTCCGCCTGCGCCAGGGCGGGCGCGTCGTTCAGACCGTCGCCCACCATTGCCACCGTCCGACCCGCGGCCTGGAGCCGCTGAATCTCCTCCACCTTCCCCCGGGGCAGGACCTCCGCGACGACCCGGTCCACCCCCACACGGCGCCCAATCACCTCCGCGGTGGCCCGATGGTCCCCGGTGAGCATGACCACCTCGAGGCCCATGGCCTTCAGTCGGCGGATCGCCTCGGGGCTCGAGGGCTTCACCGGGTCCGCGATGGCCAACACGCCCAGCACCCGACCGTCCGATCCCACGAACACAGGCGTGCGCGCTTCCGCCGCCATGCGCTCGGCGGCGGTGGCCACCGGCCCTACGTCCAGCCCCCGCTCCGACATGAACGCCCCGTTGCCCACGTACAGGAGCGACCCGTCCACCACCGCCTCGGCGCCCCGGCCGCCCGTGGCGTAGAAATCGGCCGGATCGGTGAGTCGCAGGCGCCGGGCCCGGGCAGCCTCCACGATGGCGGCGGCCAGTGGGTGCTCCGATGCAGTCTCGAGCGACGCCGCGAGCCGGACGACATCGTCCTCCGCCACGCCGACCGCGGTCGCCACCTCCACCACAGCGGGCCTTCCCTCCGTGATCGTGCCTGTCTTGTCCAGCACGATCGTATCGATCCGGTGCGCCAACTCCAGGCTCTCTCCGCCCTTGAACAGAACCCCCCGCTCGGCCCCCGCGCCCGTACCCGCCATGACCGCGGTGGGCGTGGCCAGTCCCAGCGCGCACGGACAGGCGATGATCAGCACCGTGATGAACGACACCAGGGCGTAGATGAACGCCGGGCTCGGCCCCACCAGGAGCCAGATGGCGCCGGCGATGAGCGCGATCATGACCACGATCGGGACGAAGATTCCCGAGATCCGGTCCGCCAGCCGCTGGATGGGGGCCTTGGAGCCCTGGGCGTCCCGAACCAGCTTGACGATCTGCGCCAGCGCCGTGTCCCGGCCCACGCGCTGGGCCTCGAACCGGAACGAACCCTGGCCGTTGATGGTCCCGCCCACCACCTCGTCCCCCGCGGCTTTCTCCACCGGGATCGGCTCGCCCGTGAGGAGCGACTCGTCCACCGCGCTCCGGCCCTCCACCACCACGCCGTCCACAGGGATCCGCTCGCCGGGTCGGACGACGACCACATCCCCCACGCGGACATCCTCGATGGGCACGTCCAGGAGCTCGCCGTCCCGAGCGACCCGGGCGCTCCGGGGCTGCAGCCCCGCCAGCTTCCGGATCGCCGCGCTGGTCCGCCCCTTCGCCCGCGCCTCCAGCATCTTCCCCAGCAGGATCAGGGCGATGATCATGACCACCGCCTCGTAGTACACGTCGGCCGGGAGCCCCGCCCGGGTGAAGACCGCCGGGAACGCGGTGGCCACCACGCTGTAGAGGTACCCGGCGCCGGTGCCCACCGCGATGAGCGTGTTCATGTCGGCGCTGCGGTGGAGCAGCCCGCTCCACGCGCCCTTGTAGAACTGCCGACCCGCCCAGAAGACCACGGGCGTCGTGAGCGCGAAGAGCGTCCACGCCAGGACCTGCGGGTCGATGGCGTAGAGCCAGGGGAGCACCCGCTCCAGCATCCGATCCACCGGCATCAACAGGCGGTGGAACAGATCGGCCCCGTGGTGCGGGACGTCCCGGGCCATCAGCGGCATGGACGCGATCATAACGATAACGGCGATCACGCCCGAGAACACGAACTTGCCGCGCAGCTCCCGGTACTCCGACTCCCGCGCCAGCCGCTCCCGCTCCGCCGGATCCGCCACGTCGATGGGAGCCGCCAGGTCGTAGCCCGCCGACCGGACCGCCGACTCCAGGTCCGACGGCGTCACCACGTCCGGCAGGTACCGCACGTGGGCCCCGCCGCTCGCGATGTTGACCTGCACGGAGAGGACGCCAGTCAGCCCACCCAGCTCCCGCTCCAGTGGCTCGCCACTCACCGCCCACTCCAGGCCCGAGACCTGGAGCGTCACCTCCTCGATCCGAGCGCCGTACCCCGACGCCTCCACCGCCTCCACCAGCCCCGCTGCCGTCGCCGACATCGGGTCGTACTCCACCGTCGCTCGCTCCGTTGCGAAGTTCACCGCCGCGTCCCGGACGCCCGGCGCCCGCGCCAGACCCTTCTGGACCCGCGCCGCGCACGCCGCACACGTCATTCCCGTTACCGGGATCTCGATGCGCCGCGTCCCGGACCGCCGGGCCGGCGCCGCGGGCCGCTCGCGCTCCATCGACTTCATCGCCTCCCCTACTCCCTCACGTGCCGGTACATCAGATCCATCACCTCGTCGTACGTGCGCTCCGCGGCAACCGGGTCTCCGGACCGGAGCGCGTCCGTGACGCAGTGCTGCAGATGGTTCCGCATCAGGAGCTTTCCGACGCCGCGCAGCGCGGCGTGGACGGACGCGAGCTGGGTCAGGATGTCGGGGCAGTAGCGACCCTCGTCGACCATCCGCTGAAGCCCCCGGACCTGTCCCTCGATCCGCCTCAGCCGGACGGCGGCCGACTCCCGCACTTCCCCGGTGATGGCGCTGTGTTGAGCCTCCATCCTCCTCCTCCGATAGAATACCCCCCTATGGTATCAAGGGCCCGCCCGACGGTCAAGGGGCTGCATACCGGGCCTGCGACGGCTACGATCCATCGGGTCCATGATCTCCTACAAAGGAGCGGCACTGCTCATGTCGACCGGGTCGCAACTGGACACGCCGGAGGGGCGTCGGCTGCTGGCCGCGCTGCGATCGGCGTGCGCTCGCCTCCCCGAGGTGGAGGAAGGGGTGGACGGGTTCGGACACAACACGTTCAAGGTCAGAAAGAAGTCGATCGTGATCGCGGGCATGGGTGCGACGGGGAACGCGATCTCCATCAAGTCGGATCCACCGACGCAGGCGGTGCTGGTCCGGACGGGCCCGTACTACCGTACGCCGTACATCGGTCAGCACGGATGGGTGACGATCGAGGATCCGCTGGCGCACGACTGGTCGGAAGTGGAGGCGCTGATCGAGGATGGTTATCGGCTGGCCGCGCCGCGGCGTCTGGTCAAGGAACTCGAGAGGGGAGGCGGGTGATGTCGGATACCATCGTGGTGGCGACGTACGTGTACCGGCACGAGGCGGAATTCGCGCGTGAGACGCTGAGATCGGTCGGGATCGAGTCGGTGCTGTCGGGAGACGACGCCGGCGGCGCGTACGGGCCGCTGGCGTTTGCCCGGGGGATGCGCTTGCTGGTCCGGCGTGAGGAGGCGGAGCGGGCGCGTCAGGTGCTGGAGGACCAGGGCATGGGCGGCCCCGACGTCGCCTGACGGGACGGATATGGCACGTCTCGTGAATCAGGGCGCGTCCCATGGCGGATGAGCGAGGCTGGTGGCGCCGCGTGGGGGACAAGGAGACGGGGTTCCGGTATCTGCGCGTGCGGGGCAAGGAGCTGGAGTGGGGGGCGGCGCTCGACCGCATCGAGCGTCTCGCGATCCCTCCCGGCTGGACGGACGTGCACATCGCCCCGACGGCCGGTCGCAGCATCCAGGCATGGGGCCGGGATGCTGCGGGGCGCAAGCAGTACATCTACAGTGAAGCGGCGGTGGCCGCGCGGGATCGCCGGAAGTGGGACCGGGTGCTGGCGTATGCCCGTGTGCTGCCTCGCCTGCGTGAGCGGACGAACGCGCACCTGCGGCGGGATGCGCTCGATCGGGAGAAGGTGCTGGCGACGGTGGTTCGGCTGATGAGCCGGGCCTACTTCCGGGTGGGCAGTGAGCGGTACGCGGTGGAGAACCGGACGTTCGGAATCGCCACGTTGAAGAAGAGTCACCTCAAGGTCGACGGGACGGACCTGGTCTTCACGTACGTAGGCAAGCGTAAGAAGCATCATCGCCGGGTGGTGGCGGACACGCCGCTGGTTGAGATCCTGCGGGAGATCCGGAAGCTCCCGGGCTCCCGGTTGTTCCGCTACCGCGGCCTGGACGGTGCGGTCCGGGACGTGACGGCCCGAGCGGTCAACGAGTACATGCGGGAAATCCTGGGAGAGCGCTATACGTCGAAGGATCTCCGTACGTTCGGGGGCACGGTCCGGGCCGCCACGATCCTGGCCGATATCGGCCCGGCCCGCACGAAGCGGGAGGCCCGTCGGAACACGGTGCTGACGGCGCGCCTGGTGGCCAGCGAGCTGGGCAACACGCCGACCATCGCCCGCAAGGCGTACATTCACCCGGTGGTCCTCGAGCAGTACGAGACGCACGGTCACACCATCGAGTCCATGATGCGGAAGGAGGAGCGGGCGGTGCTTACGGAGGAGCCGGTCGAATACTACCCCGAGGAAGCTGCGCTCATGCGGTTCCTGGAGCGGTACGGATAGGAGATCTCGGGTTGGCGCGAGTTCCGCCGGCCGGCCGCGTCCGGCTATATTCACCCCACGCGCCGCGGATCGAGGGAACGGGGCGCGATGGCGGGGCGTATATCCTGTGACCCCAACACGCCGACCATGTCACTGGAACAGAGACACCGCAACGAGGACCGCAGCCATCGCCGTGCCATCCGGGTGGGCCTGGTGGCGTCGCTGGTGCTGCACGGTCTCCTGTTCCTTGCGTTCGGCGGTGAGCGGCTCCCGCCGTCCCCGTTCGCCGCGGCAGGGGAGCGCCGGGGCGACATTCAGGCAGCGCGGGGCGGCGGCCTGGAGGCGGTGGAGCTGCGAGCGCCGGAGCCCGTGCCCGGCCCACCGCCGCCCGCCCCGGTCCCGGTCCCCGACGCGGACATGGAGGAAATCCCGGAAGCCGAGGTGACGCTCGAGGACGTTCCCGCCATCGCCCTCTTGGAAGGTCTGTCGGCCCCGGGCATGCCGGGCCCGGGAACCGAACGGGGTCTGGAGGACGGCGTCGGGCAGGGCGATGGCGGATCGGAGGCCGAAGGCCGGTTCCGGGTGGTCCCGCCCCGCCCCCGCGGCCTTACGCTGCCACCGGGCGACCGGCCGAACGAGGTGCGTGGCCGTGAGATCGATGTCTGGGTGTACGTCACGGCAGCGGGGCGGGTGGTGCCGGATTCGACCCGGCTGCTCCCGTCCACCGGAGATCGTCGGTTCGATCGTCGGCTGAGGGACCACGCCGCGGCCTGGGTCTTCGAGGCGGCGCGGCGGGATGGCCGGGCGGTGGCCGAGTGGTTCCGCTACACGATCATCATGTGACGAAACCCGTCACACTCCTTCCCGACGCTGTCCGACTGGTCGCCGCGACGGGCCACGAGGCCGCGCTGCGGACGTGGGTCGAGGAGCGCTCCGCCCGCCTTTTCGACCTGGGGGAGTGCCTCTTCGACACCGCGCTGCTCCGCCTCACGCCGGACCGCCACGTCTGGTACG